>DATKHZ010000450.1:0-6036 GCA_035509995.1 Acidimicrobiales bacterium
CGTTCGTTTCGGGGGAGACGAGTTTGCAGTATTGCTTGACAGCGTGAAGAGCATGGAGCATGTCCGTACGATTGCCAAGCGTCTACAGGCAAAATTATCGGCACCTTACGGGATCGAGGGCCACGAAGTCCGCGTAAGCGCCACGATCGGTATTGCGTCCAGCACGGCCGGTTACCAAACCCCCGAAGACATGATCAGGGATGCGGACGCCGCAATGTACAGCGCGAAACCGGGCGAGCGGGGCTCACCCGTCAATTTCGCAAGACCGAAGCTCGATAAAGCCGGGGCCGTCGCGGCGAATTAGCGAGCCGGGCAGTTCGTGCCGTGCTCCAGCTGAGCCGGTACGTCGGCGAACGCTCCACCGCGAAATCACAGCTTTTTCCTCTGGATGCTCACAGGGCGCGGGCCGTACTGTCGAGCTTGAGACGAAAGGAGGCGCCCATGAGCTACGAAGTGGTCCTGAGGGGCAACCTGGTGGAGGCGGTCGAAGGAGCCGACGCATACGTGGCCGAAGGCCCTCTGACGACGTTCTTCCAGGGTCGCGACGGTCGAGCGGTGCTCGACTCGTGGGCGAGGCGCCTGGCGAGCTTTCGCACGGCCGACATTGTCAGTGTGCGCTGGGTACCGTCCGCCGCCGACGCCCCCGTGTTGGCTCGCTCCTGCGAAGGGCTCCGCCTTGCGCTCTAAGTGAGCTCGAGCGGCGGCGCTGGAGGCGCGCAACGCGCGGGGCGTCGCTAAGGAGGTGCCTCGGGTCGCCACCACCTGGCCCGCGGAGTGTCACGGCCCCGCGCTTGACTGGCTCCAGTCGCGGCCGAACTTAAACTGTGTTGCACCCGGGTGGTGGCTCGCCCGTCGCCACCCGGGTGCGCGCCGGGCCGCGTTGAAGTGTTGGGTGGGCCGCACGTAAACTCGGTGCTTAAACAATGGCAGATCATCAGCCTGTCGCCGGGCCGACGGCGACGCGCCGCTGGCGTCTTGGGCCCCGGCAGGTGGCTGTACCTGTAGCGGTGGTTGCGGTGCTTGCCGCGGGACTTGCTGGCACTGGCATTGTGGGTGGCACAGCTATCGCAGCGGGGGGCGTGGCCCAAGCCCAAGAAGGCGGCGGCAGCTCGACGGCGCTTATCACCGTGTCAAGCACGGCCTGCGCTCCGGGCTGGCAGGCGCCACATTCGGGCCGGACCGTGTTCACGATCGCCAATGTCACGGCGGGCACAATTTATGAAGTCGACCTCGTGGGCGCCAACCAGACATCGGTCTACGGGCAAATCGAAATGCTTGCGCCGGGCACCAAGGACACGATGGACGTCGTTTTGCCTCCGGGCAGCTACTCGTTTACTTGCGATGCCTTTTCAGGAGCCGTGTTGCGCTCTGCTGTCGAGCAAGTGAGCGGGCCGTCCGTTCGCGGGAAATATTCGTATAGCCCAGTCGATGCTCACCAGCTGCAGCTCGCTACCTCCACTTACCGGGCCACAGTGACCCTATGGTTGCAACGGCTCGGGAGCGCCACTGACGCGTTGGGGTCGGCCGTGAAGTCCGGCAAACTAGCCCACGCCCGCCAACTTTGGCTTGCGGCTCATCTCGACTACGAGCGCCTTGGTGGTGCCTACGGTGCTTTTGGCAACTTCAACGTGGAGATCAACGGCGCACCTTTGAGCCTGCAGGGCGGCGTTACGAGCCCTTACTTCACGGGCTTTTTTGCCCTCGAATACGGCCTCTGGGGTGCCCGGACCACCTCGGAGCTCTCCCCCACTGCTGTCGCCTTGGACCAAGCGGTCCATTCGCTGATCGCTCAGTTCCCTCACATGCCGATGGCGCCGGACGACCTTGCGCTCGATACCTACGAGATCCTTGAGAACACCTTGCAGTACGAGATGAGCGGAGAGACAGACGAGGGCAGCCATACCAATTTGGCCACGGCATGGGCCAATGTCGAAGGAACTCAGATGGCGTTGGCGGCTCTCGGGCCTGCGCTAGAGCAGAGCGGCTCCGGGGTGCTCCCCCGGCTGCAGCAAGGTTTGGCCACAATGGCTGCAGCTTTCAAGGCTTACGAGGAGCCGAACGGCACTTGGGAGCCGCTGCAGTCCTTGACAACTTCGCAGCACGGGAGCCTGGACGGCCAATTGGGGGGGCTGCTCGAGGGGCTCGCGGTGGTACCCGAGCTCCTCCAACCACCTCAACCGGCGGCGGGGAACTCATGAGCGAGCCCTCAGAAGAACCCCTTGAGCAGGGCGGCTGTGCGTTCTACATGGCCGCCGGGGGCGTTGACGCGGAGCCCCCTGTCCGCGGTGCTGCAACTACCGGGAACGCTGCTGGGCATTCGGATAGCCACCAACTATCGCGGCGCCGGCTTCTCAAGTTGGGGGCGCTGGGTAGTGGTTTGGCGGCCGCTACCGCCGGTCCGGGTTTGGTCCAACTACCACAAGCCCTCGCTTCCGCGGTGGGCGGCCAGTCGGGCACAGACGGGCCGGCGTTTGCCGACGGGGCGTCCGAAGTGACGATGCAGAGTGCGCAAGAGGCCTCCTTTGAGGGCGAGCACCAGCTGGCCGTGTTGAGCGAGCCAACCCCCTACACCTCGATGGTCGCGTTCGACGTCATTGCCGAGACCCGGGCGGAGCTGCGCGACCTGTTGCGCGCGCTGACCAGCCGGATGCGGATTTTGTACAAAGGTGGTTTGCCTCAAAACGATGGGCCAGCCGCACCGGCCGATGACAACGGCCTCCTCGGCCCGAGCGTGCCATCGCGCTCGGTCGCCTTCATATTCGGCATCGGCGCCAGCCTCTTCGACGAACGTTTCGGCCTCATCTCCTCCAAGCCCGCAACGTTGATCACAATGGAGAGTTTTCCCAACGACAACCTGGACCCGTCACAGTGCCAGGGTGACTTCAGCGTCCAGATCTGCGCCAACAACGCGGACACGGTCTTGCACGCTCTGCGCGACATCACCAAGCACACACGGGGTGCGATGCAGCCGCGCTGGCAGATGGACGGCTTCAAGAGCCCTCCCCGGCCGGCGGGGACGCCGCGCAACTTGTTGGGTTTCATGGACGGGATCGCGAACCCCGATACGTCCCAAGCGTCGGCCATGCAGCAACTTGTGTGGGTCCCTCATGGCGGTCCTGAATCGGCCTGGATGGCCGGCGGCACCTTCCAGGTCGTCCGGGTCATCCGCATGTTCGTCGAGTTCTGGGACCGAGCGGCGAGCTACGAGCAGGAGAACATCATCGGTCGCCGGAAGGCCACGGGCGACCCGCTGGGCGGCAGTAACGAGTTCTCGATACCCGATTACCAATCTGACCCCGAAGGCCTCATCACCCCGCTCACGGCCCATATCCGCCTCGCTAACCCAAGGACAACGGCCAGCGCGCCCAGCCGGATCCTGCGCCGCGGCTACAACTACGCGCGGGGCCTGGCCGTCAACGGCGAACTGGACCAAGGTCTGCTGTTCACGTGCTACCAGCAGAACCTGTTGAACCAGTTCATCACCGTGCAGGGTCGCCTCATCAATGAGCCGCTGGTGGATTTCATCAGCCCCATCGGAGGTGGGTACTTCTTTTGCCCACCCGGGCTCGGGGGCGACAGCTCGGCCTACTTTGGCCGCGGTTTACTGTAGGAAGTGGCCCTTCCGGGAAGAACTGCCTCGCCCCGCGCGGCGTTCCGGCGGCTGGCGCTAGCTCCCGCCGCCGCAGCGGTTTTAGCCTTGGCGGCTTTTGGCTCCGGCGGACCTCAAACCGCATTGTTCATCCCCCCTTCGAGCACACCGGCGGCCACTTTCGCGGGGGCGCTCGGCTCGGCTGAGCAGCTCGGCGCGTCGGTGGCATTGTCCGCCGACGGGCAGGTAGCTCTGATCGGCGCACCGGCTGCGGCGGGGGGTGGCGCCGCGTACCTGTACGTGGAGTCTGGGGGTAGCTGGCCCTCGACCCCGACAGCCACCTTTACGGGGCCGCCTGGCTCGCAAGGCGAAATCGGCACGGCCGTCGCTCTTTCTGCGAACGGCGAGGTCGCACTGGTGGGTGCACCTGGCGCGGGCTTTGCACCGTCTGATGATGGCGCCGCCTATCTCTACGTGGAGTCGGCTGGTACCTGGCCTTCGACGCCGACGACCACTTTCGCGGGATCCCCTGGCTCGAGCGGCAAGCTCGGCTCTGCGGTAGCTCTGTCGGCCGACGGGACGGTGGCGTTGGTGGGCGCCCCGGTGGCGCACACCGGAGCCGCCTATGTCTACGAGGGATCCGGCGGGAACTGGTCCACCGCGCCCGCCGCAACCTTCACAGGGCCGCCCATAACCGACGGGGGTGGCGAGTTCGGTTCCGCCGTGGCGCTTTCCGCCGACGGGCAGGTAGCGCTCGTCGGCGCGCCAGGCGCCGGCACCTCCTACGACGGCGCTGGTTACCTGTACAGCGCGTCCGGTGCCACCTGGCCCTCGGCCCCCACGGCTTTTTTCCCCGGTCCTCCTGGTGCCGGTGCGGAGGACGGCAACTCGGTCGCCTTGTCCGCTAACGGGCAGGTTGCGCTCATGGGTGCGCCGGAGGGTGGCCCCTTCCAGGATGGGGCGGCCTTCGTCTACGCCGAGTCGGGTGGGACCTGGTCTTCGGCACCGGGCGCCACATTCCTCGGGCCAACGGGATCGGGTGCCTGGCTCGGCCAATCGGTCGCTCTGTCTGCCAACGGGCAGGTCGCGCTCCTTGGTGCGCCGATCGGGGGCGTCGGGGCCGCTTACCTGTTCACCGAGTCAGGGGGCACCTGGTCCACGGCCGCCGCGGCGACCTTCACAGGCCCTGCCGGTTCGCCGGAAAACCTCGGCGACCAGGTAGCGCTGTCGGCCAACGGCCAGGCAGCCGTGCTCGGCGGCGCGCCATTTACCGGTGCCGATGCGATCGACGGCGCTGCCTACCTGTTCAGCGCGCCGGCCGCTTCGGAGCAAGCCCTCCAGACGATCGGGTTCAGCTCAGCCGGGCCGAGCCGGGCGCGCTCCGGTGCCACGTACAACCTCGCCGCGACGGCGACTTCTGGTCTACCAGTCGCGTTCTCCGTCGATGCAGCCTCGACGCCCGGGGCGTGCTCGTTGAGCGGTACGAAAGTCCGGTTTACTGGCGGCGGTACCTGCCTGGTGGATGCCGACCAGGAAGGCGACTCGGCTTGGGCGGCGGCGCCGCAGGTGCAGCTGGACATCGTCGTCCGAGGCCTTCCTCCCCGGATCGTCGTCGTGTCGTCGTCGGCGACCGTGGACAGGGGCTACATCCCGGTCAAGCTCTCCTGCAAGAACGCGGCATGTTCCGGCAAAGCCGAGCTCTTGAAAGGCAGGGTCGTCCTTGCAAATGCGACTTACTCGATGGCTATGGGCACCAGAGCGACCGTCGAGCTGAGGCTCACCCGGGCGGGTTCGAGAACCTTCGCCGACGCGAGCGAACACCCGCTGACCAAGAAACTGGTTGTCACGGCCCGGGGTGGCAACAGGGCGACGCGGGCCATCCGGGTGTCCTGACGCGGGGGCAGGGCGACTGCGGCCGAGGGGCGGTAGCCTGAGGGCGTGGGACTCCGCCGCAGGTTCCCAGGCCGGCGGTGGGCCGCATTGGCGGCCACCGCTGCGGCAGTTGTCGCGATCAGCGGCACGCCCACTTCCAGCGCTACCCCGTCCGCAGTCCTCGAGCCCGCCGCGCGCGTGCCGGTGATCGCAGCGCCACCCCAAGGGCACCGGACGTCAACTACGAGCTTGGGCGGTCTCATTGTCACCGTTACGGTCAAGCCGTGGCGGGCAAAGCGCGGTGCAGCCGTCCAGTTCAACTTGAGCGTCTCGGACACCCACGCCACGGGCGCGCTCGGTTACCTGCTCGTGTTCGGCGACGGGTCCTCCACTGCGCCCGCGATGCCCATGTACTGCCTGGCCGCGGGTCGACCAGCGCACGAAACGTGGCAATTGTCCCACCGGTACCTGCGGGCTGGTCACTACAAGGTGATGGCGTCCGGCTTTGCGAACTGTGGATCTGGTCGGGTTACGGCCACGGTCAACGTCGAGGTCCTCTAGGTCGGCACCGGAGC
>DATKHZ010000451.1:0-5324 GCA_035509995.1 Acidimicrobiales bacterium
CGGTCTCGATGCCGGGGATGATGGACACGGTCCTCAACGTCGGGCTCAACGACCTGTCTGTCTCCGCGCTAGCCGAAGCTTCGGGCGACGAGCGTTTTGCGTGGGACTCGTACCGCCGTCTTGTCCAGATGTTCGCCAAGACGGTGCTGGGGATGGACGGCGCCCTCTTCTCTGCCGCCCTCGACAAGGCAAAGGACCTGGGTGGCGCCGGGAGCGACGGGGACCTGGGCGCGGTGGAACTGCAGAAGTTGGTCGAGGAGTTCAAGGCTCTCGTGGTGGCTCACACGGGGCGGGATTTCCCCCAAGACCCACGCGAGCAGCTGGACATGGCCACCAAGGCCGTATTCGCATCATGGAACGGCCCCCGCGCTCGCCTGTACCGCAGGCGCGAGCGCATCCCCGATGACTTGGGCACCGCGGTCAACGTGTGCACCATGGTCTTTGGGAACCTGGGGGAAAGCTCGGGGACGGGGGTGTGCTTCACCCGTGACCCGGCGACCGGTCGCCCTGGAATTTACGGCGACTACTTGCCTAACGCGCAAGGAGAGGACGTCGTGGCGGGGATCCGCAACACCGTGACGCTTGAAGATTTCTCCCAGCTCGACCCAGGTTCGTACGGCGACCTGCGCCGCGCCATGCGCCGGCTCGAGACTCATTACCGCGACCTGTGCGACATCGAGTTCACGGTGGAGCGGGGCACGCTGTGGTTGCTCCAGACCCGAGTGGGCAAGCGCACCGCGGCGGCCGCTTTCAGGATCGCCACGCAGCTGGTCAACGAGGGGCTCATCACCCTTGACGAGGCGCTGCAGCGAGTGAACGGTGCCCAGCTGGCTCAGCTGACCTTCCCCCAGTTCGACCCGGGAGCGGTCCGTACGCTTCTCGTCAAGGGGACGGCGGCCTCTCCGGGCGCAGCGGTCGGGAGGGCCGCCTTCGATCCCGCGACGGCCGTCGCTTGGGCAGCACAGGGCGAGCAAGCGGTCCTGGTGCGCCGTGAGACCAGCCCTGAGGACTTGGAGGGCATGGTCGCCTCCGTGGGTGTGCTCACCAGCCGAGGGGGCCGCACCTCCCACGCCGCGGTGGTCGCCCGCGGCATGGGCCGGCCCTGCGTGTCCGGGGCTGAGGGCCTTGAGGTGGACCCTGTAGCGAGGACCGCTCGGGCGGGGGAGGTCGAAATTCGGGAGGGGGACGTGATCTCCCTCGACGGCTCGACCGGCGAGGTCTTCGTCGGGCCGGTGCCGGTCGTCGCCTCACCGGTGCTGCGCTACCTGGAACATGGCGTCGACGCGGCACTTTCCAAGCTCGGCGGGGACGAGGACGCGGCCGAGCTGGTGGGCGCGGTCGACCGGATGCTGGGCCATGCGGACTCGGTCCGCCGGCTCGAGGTGCGGGCCAATGCCGATGCTGGGGGCGATGCCGCCCTGGCCCGGCGGCTCGGTGCCCAGGGTGTCGGGCTGTGCCGCACCGAGCACATGTTCCTGGGGGACCGCCGGGTGCTGATCGAGCGGGTGATCCTGGCCGACAACTCGGCCGAGCGGGAGGCAGCCTTGGACGCGCTTCGTCCGCTACAGAGGGCGGACTTCGTCGACCTGCTCGAGGCGATGGACGGCCTGCCGGTGACCGTGCGGCTGCTGGACCCGCCGTTGCACGAGTTCCTGCCTGATCGCGCCGAGCTCATGGTGCGCGTAGCGCGAGCCGAGGAGCGCGATGAGGTGGTCGAGGACGACGTACGCCTGCTGGCTGCGGTAAACCGGCTGTCGGAGTCGAACCCCATGCTCGGCTTGCGCGGGGTCCGTCTAGGGCTTGTGGTCCCGGGGTTGTTCGCGCTTCAGGTGCGAGCGCTGGCCGAGGCTGTGGCGGCCCGGCAAAAGGCGGGCGGCTCACCCCGGGCCGAGATCATGGTCCCGCTCGTCGGCTCGGTAATGGAGCTCCAGCTCGTGCGGGACGAGGCGGATGCAATCCTGGCCGAAGTGGCCGACGCCGAGGGCGTGAGGCTCTCAATACCCGTTGGCACGATGGTCGAGCTGCCCCGCGCAGCCCTCACAGCCTTCCGCATCGCCGAAGTTGCAGACTTCTTTTCCTTCGGCACCAATGACCTGACGCAAACGACGTGGGGTTTTTCCCGCGACGACGTGGAGGCGGCCTTCTTCGCTGCCTACCTGAGCAAGGGGATCTTCACCGTCTCCCCGTTTGAGAGCCTCGACGTCGACGGAGTGGGGCGCCTGGTACAAATCGCCGTCGAGGAGGGACGACGCACCCGACCCGAACTGCATTTGGGAGTGTGTGGCGAGCACGGCGGCGATCCCGAGTCCATCCACTTCTTCCACAGCATCGGTATCGATTACGTGTCATGCTCGCCGTTCCGAGTCCCTATCGCCCGGCTCGAGGCAGGTAGGGCCACTCTGAGGGGGACACCTCCCGAGCTCCGCAGCATCCGGGTGGCTGCCGATGTGTGAGCCCGACCGGAAAGCAGCCCAGCGCCGGCGGGCGCCCAAGTGCGAGAGCGAGCACGCATGAAGCGGCTTCGTTCGGGGCCCCAGGTTTGATGAAGGTCGTCCTTGAACCTGCGGTCGGTGTGTTGAGATGACCGACGAGGGGTTCCGGGGCCGTGTCATTCTCGTCACGGGCGCATCCAGTGGGATCGGGCTGGCCACGGCGGCGGGACTAGTCGATGTTGGCGCACGCGTCCACGCGGTCGCCCGGCGCGCCCAGCTTGCCGAAGAGCGATTGGGCGCCCAACGTCTGGCCACTGGGTTGCTCACAGTCCATCAGCTAGATGTGACCAACCACGCCGCTGTCAAGTTGCTGGTGGACCGGGTCGGCGGGGAGGGCCCACTCGAGGCGCTGGTTTGCTGTGCGGGCACCAACATCCCCGACCGTCGTTTCGACCAGCTCACCGACGCCAGTTGGAGGCTCCTATTGGAAACTAACCTCACGGGTGTCTTTTCCTGCATTCGCGCCTCGCTACCGCAACTGCGCCGGACTCGCGGGCACGTTGTCGTCGTGTCCAGCGTCTCGGCGCTTTGGCCGGATGCGTCTGGACCTGCCTACCAGTCGTCCAAGGCCGGCGTACTCGCCTTGGTGCGCGCCGCGGCCCTCGAGGAGAACAAGAGTGGGATCCGCTTCACCTCGGTCCTGCCCGGTGTGGTAGCGACCGAGATACTCGACAAACGCCCGGAGCCTCCACCGCCCGAAGTCCGGGCGCAATGCCTCCAGCCCGAGGACGTAGCGGCGACGATCATCTTCGCCCTCAGCCTTCCGGAGCGGGCCTGCGTGGCCGAAATGACCGTCCTTCCCACCGCGCTCCAGGTGCTGGGCAGGACCTGACGAAATCAGGCGGGAACCATGGCGAATATCGCCGGCTGCTGCAGCCCAGATCTCGGCTGCCGATCAGGCGCGCTCCGCCGGGAGGACTAAGTCAACCTTTACGCTCATCCTGTCAGCAGGAACCTGAAGGCAGACGGCATCACAGAGCCCGCGGGTAGCTCGACGCGAAATCCTCCGGGGACCGGCTCGGCGTGAAATGGCGTGCCATCCGCGAGTGCGCCTGAGTTCTTCCGAATGCGGTCGTACGCCAACTCGATCACCACTGGCCCGGTAGCGTCGACAAAACCCCATACCTCGTCTCCTCGTTTGACCCAGCGGATCCACGGCTCATCGGATGGTCGCGCGATGCTGTCATCGAGCGGACGGGAGCCGAACAACGCCTGTCCTTGTGCCGAATTCCATGACCCGAGGTCTTCCAGCAACCGTCGCTGCACATCTGGGACTTGCCCTTCAGCGGTCGGGCCCACGTTGAGCAGAAGGTTCCCCCCGCGGGATGTGACGTCGACAAAGAGACGTACCAGGGCCGGCGGAGTTAATATATGTTCCGCGCCTTCGAGCCTGTTGTAGCCGAATGACAGTCCAAGGCCCCGACAATGCTCCCACGCGGCTGAGCCCTCGCTCTCCCGGTGAGCCTGATATTCGCTCGTCTTGAAATCCCAGTGGGTGTCGCCAAACCGATCGTTTACTACGCCATCGGGGACCGACTCGTAGTAGAGGTTGAAAAGATCAGCCAACCCAAGCGAGCCATCGTGCTTTCCAGCGTCCGGCCACTCAATATCATTCCAAAGCACGTCGGGTCGGTACCGCTTGATCAGATCAGCAACGTGCCAAAAGCAGTACGCAGCGTATGCGGGGTCGACGGGACGCTTTTGCTGGAGCGTTGAATGTGTGTCCACTGGGCCGTGGTCGCATATGCTCCAGTCCAGACCGCCGGAATAGTATACGCCGAACCGTACCCCTCGGCGACGGACGGCAGTTGCCAGCTCACCGATGAGATCTCGATGTGGGCCGCGTCGTACCGTGTTCCGGTTGAAACTACCCGGAGCATCCCAAAGTGCTATCCCGTCATGGTGCTTCGACGTCGGGATTACGTAGCGAGCTCCAGTGCGGGCGAACAATGCGGCCCAATCATCCGCGTCGAACGATTCCGCATTCCACTGGTCCAAAAAATCATCATACGGCGCATTGCCGTAAGTTTTCTCATGGTGTCGCTGTGCTGGGCTACCGGACAAGCGAATAGTGTTCCAGTACCACTCGGCATACGGGTTATGGCGGAACCATGTCGCATCATCGATTTCGCCCAGTTCGCCTATCGGTTCTGCCCAGGCCGGGACGGAATAGGCGCCCCAGTGCACGAAGATGCCGAGCTTTGCGTCCCTGAACCAACTCGGCAGTGGATGATCGAAGCGTGACCAGTCCATCTCCCTATCACTCCCTTCAGCATGCGACCCCTGGTACTCGGTTCTCGCAAGGTACCTATCAGCGTATAAGTCCCTGTAGTCCCCTGTCCTTTCCGGTTACAGGTCTTGGACGCCTTTACAGCGCGTCGAAAAGCAACGCTATTGCCAGTGCTCCAGGGCGTCGGAGAGACCTTCGTCATGGCCCTCCAGTGCTAGGGCGGGTTCAACCCCCCACAAAAGCCACGAGCCTCTTTTCCAGGTGCGCGAGTGCTGTGTCGGCAACAGCTGCCGGGAGCTGCGACCTCGATGTGCTGCCCAGTTCGAGCACCTCCTCTACGCGACCGGCGCCGAAAAGGACCCAGGTGCTCGTTTCTGAAATGCTGAGCTTCGGAGACCTTAGGTTCACCGTGGCCTCGTAACCCATCGTGGTGACACCAGCGCTAGCTGGCTCAGGGACGCGGTGCATTCCACCGAAGGAGAATGTCCCATGCTCAGCAACGATCAACTCCCTAATGAGAGCGAACAAAGGCCCTGACGCGAGGATCTTGAAGCACAGCGGGAAGGAAGCCTTCGAAAAGGCCGCCAAGTCTTTTTCCTGTT
>DATKHZ010000452.1:0-2857 GCA_035509995.1 Acidimicrobiales bacterium
TGGGTATCGCAAAACCGACGTTGGAGGCCGAGTCACCTGAGCTGGTGGACGAGGCTTGTGCCGTGTTCATGCCAATAACCTGCCCGGCCGAGTCCACGAGCGGGCCACCAGAATTCCCCGGGTTGATAGGAGCTGACGTCTGGAACAGGCCCTTGAGGTTCTCTGTCAGCCCGGTGCTCGGGTCATCGACACTGACGGACCTGTTCGTCGCCGAGATAATCCCGTTAGTGACGGTTTCCGAGCCAGGGAGGGCCAAAGCGTTGCCGATGGCTACAACCTGGTCGCCCACATTGATCGCTCTCGAGTTGCCGAGGGTCACCGTCCGAAAGCCGCCACCGTTCAACTTGAGCAAGGCGACATCGTCGGTGGCGTCAGTCCCAAGCACTGTCACGGGATAGGTCTTGCCCGAACCGTCGACCTGCGCGGTAACCACCGTCGATCCGTCTATCACGTGGTTGTTGGTGAGCACGATCCCCGTCGGCGTCAGGACCATCCCTGTGCCCTCGTCGGCGCCGCCGGGGCCCTTGGCGGTTATGTCGACCGTGGCGGCCTCCACCCTTTTGGCGATCGCGCCAACGTTCAGGCCCTGGTTGCTCGCGGGCGACAGCGGTACAGGCGCGGTGGTGGGTAACGGAGCTGAACCGGACGCGGTCGGGCTCGGTCCATTATTGGTCACGGCAAGGGCGATCCCCGCCCCGGCCCCACCTGCCGCAAGCGCTGTTGCAACCAGCGCAGCCATCCAGGCGAGGGGGAGTTGCTGGCGCCGACCGCGGCCGTGTTCGTCACCATTTCCGCCCGGGCCACGTCTCCCGCCCTGGTTGTCTCCTCCCTGGCCTTCCCACTGACTACCCCCGCCAGGTGGGCCCCAGCCGCCCGACTGCGGACCACCGCCGCCCTCGCCGTTACCTGGGCCGGGACTTCCCCATTGCGGGGCACTTTGACCTCCCCATTGCCCCCAGGTGCCGCCACCCCACTGACCGGTGCCGCGCTCGCCCCACTGACCGGTGCCGCGGTCGCCCCACTGGCCGGTGCCGCGGTCGCCCCACTGGCCGGTGCCGCGGTCGCCCCACTGGCCGGCGTTCCCCCCACCCTGTTGGAACTCAGACATAGCTGCTGCACTTCCTTGCGTAAACGAGCATCGACCGAGGCCAACCCCTGGCGCGGCCCTCTCCGCTCCATTAAAGCCAGCATCTTCAAAAATTCCTGAGAGGAGGCTGAGCGGTAGGCCAAATTGCGCCCCGAGGGTGCCTTTGGCTCAGCACGGCTGCAATCGGGGCGCCCCCCCGAGTGTCCTTACCCGCCCGGCGAAAGTTGCAGCACCGTGTACTCCGCGAACGGGGGCAGTGGTTGGGCTGGCTCGTAGGGGTTCTGGGCGTTGGGCCAACCGCTCGCATGCCTGGTGCTGAACTCCGCCCAGGCGACGCCGTACATCAGGGGTATGACCGGCAGCTGCTCGGATACGACCGTAGCGAGCGCCTCGATCGCCGCCTGAGCTGCCGCAGAATCGGAAGGGTTGTCGACGTACTGCTGGAGCGCCTTGGTCACAGCTGCCGCTCCAGCGGGGTCGGTAGCTGGCCCGAAGCGTTCGTAGTCGCCGCCACTGGCGGTACGACCGTTCGCTAGGAGCGCCGGGTCCAGCCAGTTCTCGTACATGTAGTACGGAGATGGACCGCTGGTGCTCCCGAGGACCGTGCCGTCGAAGTTCCCGCCGGACAGGTCGGTCGCCAGTTTGCTCGAAGTTACCGCCTCTGTGGCCGCGTTGAAGCCAGCCGCTGTGAGCTGTTCGGCGACCAGGGAGGAGACCTTGGAAAGTGGGCTGCCAGCGGCGTCCTCGATGCTGAGGGACACCACCTTTCCCGACGCGCTTGCCCAGAAACCCCCCGCGTCCAGGTGGAAGCCGGCGTCCTGCATGAGCTTGACAGCCAACAGGAGGTCGCCTCTGTCGTCGATGTCCTTGCGATAGGCGGCCAACACGTATTCGTGGTCGGTGGGCAGCACCAGGCCCGAGCTACTGGTAGCCGGGGGAGCGTAGCCGCCTTCGCTACCGGATGACAGCGCCACGCGATCCAGGACCGCGCTGAGCGCCTCGCGCACGTCGAGGATATCAAAGGGGTACCGAGCCAGGTTCAGTTCCAGTGAAATGCAGTCGACTGGAGGGGCCCAAAAGTGGTTGTCAGCCTTGTTCTTATTCACGTAGCCCGTCACTACGTTGGGCATGAAGTCAGCGGCCCAGTCAAGAGACCCCGCTCGCAGTGCCAACTCGACGGCTGCAGTGCTCGTGTAAGCGGGGAACACCAATTGACGGGCGGGAGGCGCCCCTTGCCAGTAGCCTGCGAGCGCAGTGAGGGTGACACGTCTGGGGGTTGCGTCGGTTCGCCTGGCCAGCATGTACGGCCCGGTGCCATCGGGGCTCGTGTCGACGTAGGTAGCCGGGTTTGCGCCCATGGCATAACCACTTTTCACGATCGGCACGCGTGCAATGTTGTACAGGTATGAATAGCCCGGCGTGCTTAGCGTTAACACGAAGGTCGTCGGGTTTGTAGCTATCGCAGAAACGATCGGGATCCCGTCGTTTATGTCCGGGTTGTCCTTTAAAAGATTGAAAGTGTAAGCAACATCCGCCGCCGGGAGGACGCTGCCGTCCGCCCACTTTACGCGATGCCGCAAGTCGAAGGTGATGGTCTCGCCGCTGGTGCTGATAGACCACGACTCTGCCAACCACGGGTAGTACTGGTCGACCTGCAGCTCGTTGTACTCCAGGAGCGGCTCGTAAATGAACCAGGGCACGCCCATCTGGCCAAGCGGGCTCGACGTGTCGAACGGGTTGAAATTAGCCGTGAGCGCCGTCTCCATCGCC
>DATKHZ010000453.1:0-2705 GCA_035509995.1 Acidimicrobiales bacterium
GCAAGGTTGCTCGCCGAGTCGTTCGGGTGCCCCGCGTTCGACACCGATGAGATGGTGGAGCGGCGAGCCGGCCGGACCGTCGCGGAGATGTTCGCCGGCGAAGGCGAAGATGCGTTCCGCGCCGCCGAGAGCCGGGCGATCAGCGAACTCGGAAGCTTCGTCGGGCCGTTGGTGGCCAGCGTGGGTGGCGGCGCCGTACTGAGCGGGGCTAACCGCGACGCTCTCCGCTCCGTCGGCACGGTCGTATGGTTGCGTGCTCTGCCAGCCACTCTCGCCAGGAGGGTCGGCAGGGGCGGCGGGCGGCCGCTGTTGAGGCGAGCGAGCGGTGGGCCGCTCGAGGTCCTGGCCCAACTCGCCGAGGAACGGCGGCCCTACTACCAGGAGGTTGCCGACTTGGTCGTAGACGTCGACGGCCTTTCCTCCCGGCAGGTGGCACGGGAGCTGTTGGGGTTGCTGGCGCCGGTCTGACCCTGGACCCGATTACCGTTGGAGTGCTGTGAGAGAGCTGACGGTAAACCTGGGAGAAAGGTCCTACCCGGTGCTCGTGGGCCCCGGTACCCGGCACAGCCTCCGGTCGGTGGTACCGAGCCGCTCCACGAGAGCCGCGATCGTCACCCAACAGGCAGTGGGCGTCGAGGTCGACGCCGGCGTGGAGCAGCGTACGTTCCTCATTGACGAGGGCGAAAAAGCCAAGTCCATGAGCACCGTCGAGGAGCTCTGCAGCGGCTTTTCCGAGTTCGGCCTGACACGAGCGGACATCGTCGTCGGTGTGGGTGGGGGAGTGGTGACCGACGTGTCTGGGTTCGCGGCCGCCGTCTACCACCGCGGTATTGCGGTCGCGCATGTCGCGACGACGCTGCTCGCCCAGGTGGACGCCGCGATCGGCGGGAAGACCGGTGTCAATTTGCCCGAGGGGAAAAACCTCGTGGGAGCGTTCTGGCAGCCGGTGGCCGTGATTTGCGACACCGAGGTGCTCTCCACCCTGCCCCCGCGCGAGTACCGCAGCGGGCTCGGGGAGATGGCCAAGTACGCCTTCTTGGGAGTGCCGGGGCTGCCCGAGATGGAGCTCGAAGAAGCAGTCGCATCTTGCGTGGAGTGCAAGGCGAGGACTGTGGCCGAAGACGAGAAGGACGCCGGAGGGCGGGCACTTCTCAATTACGGCCACACCTTGGCCCATGCGCTCGAGACAATCGGCAAGTACGACCTGCGCCATGGCGAGGCCGTAGCGGTGGGCCTGGTGTTCGCCGCCCGTTTGGCCCGGCAGCTAGGCAGGATCGGCGACGAGCGAGTAGCCGAACACTACCGAGTGGTGGCGACATACGACCTTCCCTCGGCGCTCCCCCCGGGAGCCGACTTTGCCGCCCTCTTGGCCGCAATGGGACGCGACAAGAAGGTAACGGGCGGCGGTTTGACGTTCGTGCTCGATGGCCCGGTCGGGCTCGAAGTTGTTCAAGGCGTACCTGCGGAGGCTGTCCTGGCCACGCTGGCCGAACTGTAGTAGGGCCATGAACGGGCTGACTATGGCAATTAAGTCGCCGAGGGAATTATGCCGATTACCAGTGGTATGAAAGCGTCGTCCGTCCGCGCTCAAAGCGGCCTCTGATGCTCCTGGCGCCCGGGGCCGTTCCCGCCCTCATACTCGGAGCCTTCGGCTTGCTGGTCGGGTCCTTTGCCAACGTCGTCATCTACCGCGTCCCGGCCGGGCGTTCTGTCGTTAAACCGCCCTCAGGCTGCTTGAGCTGCGGCACCAGGGTGCGCCCGTTCGACAATGTCCCCGTAATTTCGTGGCTTGTGCTGAGAGGGCGTTGTCGGGACTGCAAGGCGCCCGTCTCGCCCCGCTACCCGGCCGTCGAGGCGCTCGTCGGTGTGATTTACGCTGTGATCGGGCTGCGTTTTGGCATCTCGTGGACCGGCGTGGGGGAGGCCGCGCTGGCGGCCGGCCTCGTGGCTCTGGCGTTCATAGACTTCGACCACCTGCTCCTACCGCGCAAGGTTGTCTACGCGACATTGACAATCGTGGCTGTGGTCCTCGTGGCGGGGACCGTGAGTGGGGACCAGTGGCACCGCCTTCTCATCGCGGCGCTGTCGGCGATCGTGCCCTGGGCACTGTTCTTCGCCATAAACTTCATGTCGCCCAAAGCGCTTGGATTTGGCGATGTCCGCCTCGCGCTGCTGATCGGCTTCGGGCTCGGCTGGCTCGGAGCGGCGTACGCTTTCTTGGGCTTTATCATCGCCAGCGTGCTGGGCTCGCTCGTGGGCGTGACAATGATCGCGCTTGGCAAGGCGGGCCGCCGCACCCCGATCCCCTTTGGGACTTTCCTGGCTACCGGGGCCGTTCTTTCCGCCCTGTGCGGCGCTCCGGTCGTCAATTGGTACGTGTCGACGATGCAGGTCCACTAGTCCTCTCCTTGGGCTAACCCCTGCCGCTATCCTGCGAGTGTGAACAGAACTGCGAGCGGCACCTTCGAGGTCACCTTGACGCCCGGGCTTGCGGAACTGGACGGCGCGGTAGGGCGGTTCGAGCTGACCAAGCGGTTCCACGGCGACTTCGACGGGACCGGCACCGGTGTGATGCTCGCCGCCGGCGACCCGCAGGCCGGGGCCGCCGGGTACGTGGCCATCGAGGCCGTGAAAGGCCTTCTTGGCGACCTCGAAGGAGGTTTCGCCTTACAGCAGTTCGGGACCATGAGCGGTGGTCACCAGAC
>DATKHZ010000454.1:0-2623 GCA_035509995.1 Acidimicrobiales bacterium
CTGTCCAAGCACCTCTTGGAGGTACCCAGCCACCCCCGAGATGTCCACGACAGTGCCGATCCTTTGCCGCAGTGGTCGGACGTCGCGGGTGTCGATGGGCAGTGTTTAGTCTTGTGTTCCCAGGTTGGGGTGAAATCCGACATCCTTGGAGGGGGTATGCCCGCTACCCTCGACGCTTTTGCCCATCGGGTTGGTCCTCGCCTCGCCCCCAACTCTGGAGCCAATAAGAGCACGTCACTCGTGGTGTCGGAGGGGGGACTCGATACAAGACTCCACGCCTGATCGGGGCCACCAACCTCTGGCTACCCGCCGCCTGACCCACGATTGGCCTTTCCCGCCGTCGAGGCGCTAACGGCTGCGGTAAACGTCAGCGCGATGGTCGATCCGCAAAACGACCACGGCGGCATGATCGTCGTCGACCTCATAGACAACACGGTAGGGGCCCCGACGTGCCGCCCACAGACCCTCGAGCTCCCGCTGCAGCGGGTTACCGACCCGGCGAGGCGCATCTACCAGGGCCCCGGTAATGAACTCGACGATTGCAGCGGCGACGCTTTCGGGCAAGCGAGCCAAGGAGCGCTCGGCAGTGGCCGTCACGACCAGCCGGTAGTTCCGGCAGGTCACTTTCGCAGGTACTTGGCGCGCAGCTCTTCAGCACTGAACACACGGCCGTTGGCAACGTCGGCCTGCGCCGTCCTGATTTCCGCCAAGGCGACCGGATCGGATAAGAGGTCAAGGGTGTCTTCGAGAGCATCGAGGTCGGCAGGGCTCATGATCACCGCGGCCGGGCGCCCATTGCGCGTCAGTATGACCCGATCATGCTCTCTCTCTACGCGGTCCACGATCTCTGAGAGGTGCGCTTTGATCTCGGCCAGCGGCAGGGTGTCAGACATGACCACTATTGTAGTCACCTAAGTGGCTGTGCGGCAATGCCCGCGCGCTTTACCAGGGCGCGAATGAGACGCAAAGGCCAATGCACGGCGGTCAGACCCCCCTCGTAGTAAGCAAATGGCGCAGAGCCACTTACCAACCGCGGCCTTCTCGGTGTGCCAAGACCCGCGGACAACTCAAATTCGCGTTTCGCTCACCCGGCTTGACGGTGCCTTGCGGTCGTCGGTGGTTGGGCTCGGCCTGGTCGACGTTTTGTCCGGGCTTGAAGGACCTCTCGTCGACCGCCGCGCGGTCAGACAACGTAGTTCGTTCGAGAGAGCGGAGGTTTGGGCTCAACTCCGAGCGCACCCTGCAGCTGTCACCAACGTTGCTCTCACCGACTGGCTGGACCAGATCAGGGCGAGCGGCTTGGCCCGGAGACTTGCGGGCGATGACGAAGGTGAGGCGTTGCGAAGAGCGCTCGATATCGTCGCCGTCGTCCGGGAGGGCAGCCGTAGTCCCAGACTGGCCAGTGTTGGCTGCCGAGATCACGGGCAACGCCCATGGTCTTGATCGAGGCAAGCCTGCCGGTACGCTTGCCGTCCACGCCCTATCGTGGCTGGCGGAACAGCCCTTCCCCCGGGACGCCGCCGACTGGCGACGCGCGTGGGCGGAGGCTGGCGTGGCATGCGACGACCTTTCATGCGACGTCTTGGTGCTCAACCTCCCTGGCTGGGCCTCCGAACCGCTACGCCTCACGCTGCGACAAGTGGCGCTCTGGCAACCTAAGGCTCAGAATGCGCAAGCGCGAATGGTCTACGTCACGGAGAACCCTGCGATTATCGCCGCCGCGGCGGACCACTTTGGCGATCGGAGCCCCACCATGGTCTGCCTTGACGGGATACCCTCAACAGCAGCCCTCGTGCTCCTCCATGGCCTCGTGACCGCTGGCTCTGCCGTACGGTACCACGGGGACTTTGACTGGCGCGGCCTGGCTATTGCCGGGGTACTTGCCCGCAAAGTTCCAAGTGCTCAACCGTGGAGGTTCACTACTACGGACTACGTACAGGCCGTGCGACACGGCCTGGGGACGGTGCCCCTATCCGGCGCTCCACATATGTCGCCATGGGACCCCGAATTGGCGACCATCATGAAAACAGCGGGCACCGCCATCTACGAAGAACAGGTTATTGAAGATCTGCTCGAAGACCTCGATAACAGTCGCCGCGAGCCAGACCAACCAAAGCGGTCACCGGGAAGGGGGCACTCGACCTGACGACTTGGGGAGCAGGAGGTCCGTCGGTAGCGGCCACAAACGGCCCCCGCAAACTGGTCAAGCGGTGTCGGAGGGGGTGTTCGAGTTCATCACTTAATGGACACCATGTCTCAGGACATAGTGGACAGCTGCTTGGGTTGGACCTACGGAGCTAGCTCGTTACGTGGTGGACGCGGTGGTCCTGGAACGGCGCTCGGCCCGGGCGGCAGCGGCATCGGTCGGGATGTCCAAGTCCTGGGCCGCGGTCCAGGTGGCCCGCTACTACGCCGGGGGTTACGAGGCGCTTGCCAAGCGCTCTACGGCACCGGCTAGGCGGCCGACGCAGATATCACCCGCGCTGGAAGACGAGGTGGTGGCACTGCGCAAGAGCCTCGGCGAGCTCGGCACCGACGCGGGGGCCAAGACGATCGGTTACCACTTGTCGTTGCTTCAACTTGTGTTCCGTCGCAGCAAGTGCCGACACCGTCCCGAGACAAT
>DATKHZ010000455.1:0-2601 GCA_035509995.1 Acidimicrobiales bacterium
GAGGCCAATCCCGTGGTGAAGGCCTATCACCGCCTCCTCGTCTGGGACATCACCGCCGGCACGCCGCTCACCCGCTGGCCCGAGGCGGCGCTCAACCCGCTGCTCGGCAAGAGCCTCGTCGTCTACGCCCGCAAGCCATGACCGCTCTGGCGCACGAAGAGATCAGCAAGACCGCTGCATGGATAGCCTCCCTCCAGCTGCGGAGCGGGATGGTCCCGTGGTACCGGGGCGGCCACGCTGACCCCTGGAACCACGTCGAGGCAACGATGGCCCTTGCCGCCGGCGGGCGTTGGGGCGAGGTCGAGCGGGCCTTCGACTGGCTGGCGAGCAACCAGCTGGCGGACGGGAGCTGGTGCACGTTCTACCTGGCCGACGGCGTGATCGAGCCGCGCCGGGACCCCAACGTGTGTGCCTACCTTGCCACCGGAGCCCTGTGGTGCTGGCAGCTGAGCGGCGACGACGGGGCCCTGGCGGAACGGTGGCCGGTGCTCGAGCGGGGAATTTCCTGGTGCTTGCGCTACCAGCGACAAGGGGGAGAAATTGCGTGGTCCGTTGGTCCCGACGGGGCCATTGGCAATTTCGCTCTGCTCGCTGCGACCTCGTCGTTCCAACATTCCCTGCGATCGGCGGCCCGGGTCGCCGAGGTCCTCGGCCACCAGCGTCAGGCCGAGGCCTGGTCAGCTGCCGCCTCCCGGGCGGCTAATGCCGTCGCTGAGAGACCCAGCTCCTTCGAACCGAAGGACCGTTGGGCGATGGACTGGTACTACCCCGTACTGAGCGGGGCTGTGGTGGGGCACGCGGCCAGGAGGCGCATGCTCGAACGCTGGGACGAGCTGGTCCTGGACGGGCTGGGCGTGCGCTGCGTGGCCGACAAGAGCTGGGTCACGGCAGCCGAGACGGCGGAATGCGCCATGGCTGCCGCGAGGGCCGGCCTGCGCGCCGAGGCCGAACAATTGCTTGCCTGGACGGCGCACCTGCGTTCTAGTGACGGTTCCTATTGGACCGGGTGCGTCCACCCGCAGTGCGTACGTTTCCCGGGCGGCCAGAAAAGTACCTATTCAGCTGCCGCCGTGCTCATCGCCGACCACGTCCTCAACCTACGCAGCGCCGCGGCGTCAATCTTCGCCGGCCCCCCTCAGGCAGCCGGCTCCCCGAGCACCTGGACCGCTGCCAGGATTTCTGCAGCCGATCTCCTGCCTGAGCCGATGCACGCCGGGACGCCGGCTCCGCTGTAGCTGGAGCCTGCCAAAGCGACCGTCGGTGCCTCGCGGGAGAGGGTGGCTTTGAGGGCGTCTATTCGTTCGAGGTGGCCGACTTCGTACTGGGGGAGCGCGGCCGGCCAACGGCTCACCCTCCACCCGCCCGCGACCGGCGTGGGCGTGGGCTGGCCGAGCACGGTCCCGAGCTCCTCGCAGAGCTTGCCGACCAGGTCCTCGTCGGTAAGCGCGCTCCAGCGCCCATCGCCGTCCCTCCCGACGGAGGCCCGGATGACGAACCTCCCCGGGGCCGCCCAATGGGGCCACTTGTTAGACCCGAACGAGCAAGCCGTCATCAACAACCCTCCCCCCGGTGCCACCAGGACGCCGCTCAGGTCGCGGGGCACCTCGAGTGAGCCGTCGCCGAAGCCGAACGTGACCACGGCGACCGAGGCGGAGACGATGCCGGCGAGCCGGGAACGAGCGCCCGGCCCGAGCAACTGCTGGAGCAACGTCGATGCGACCGGTGCCGGCACGGCGAGGACCACCCCGTCGTAGCGTTCGCCGGCTGGCTCGACGACAACCGAGCGGCCGTCGCGACGCAAGGCCGAGGCCGCGCTCGGCACGATGGCCACGCCTGCGCCGCGGAGCCGTTGGACCAGGCGATCGACCAGGACTTGCATGCCGCCGCGCGGCGCTACGAAAAGAGGACCGCCAGAGGCGCTGTTCTCGCCGTCACCCGCGCTTTGCTGGGACCGCCCCATCGCCCGCAGACCGAGCAGGAGGCTCCGGTTGGCGCGGGCGGCGGCGAGGATCTGGGGCGCGGTGGCCGCTGCGCTCAGTTTCTTCGTTGACCCGGCGTGGATGCTGCCGAGGAGTGGTTCGACGAGGCGTTCGGCGACCTCTGGCCCAAAGCGTGAGGCGATCAGGCTCCAGACGCTCACGTCGCTCCCCAAGTCGGTGCGCGGCAGCACCAGGTCCAGCGACGCCCGCCCCATGCCACCGACCGAAAGGATCCTGGAGCGCGCCAATGGGAGCAGGCGTGCCGGTGCCCCGAGGACAAGGCCGTCAGGGAACGGCCGTGATTTCCCTCTAGCGAACAGCATTGCCCGCCTAGCCTCCGGTCCCCCCATTTCTTCCCCAAGGCCGAGCTCCTGGCAGAGAGCGATCCCTTCCGGCACCCTCGTGATGAGGGAGTCGGCGCCCTCGTCCACGGCCCGGCCGAGGAACGTTGTCGTGAGAAGTTTGCCGCCCAGGTGGCCCGGCTCGTAGACGGTCACTTCGGCCCCATCGGTGCCGGCCAGCTCCCAGGCGGCCGACAGCCCGGCGATCCCACCTCCGACGACGGCGAACCTCACCTGTCGACCTCGGAACGGGCGCTCTCGGTGTGCACTAGCTCGACGAG
>DATKHZ010000456.1:0-3723 GCA_035509995.1 Acidimicrobiales bacterium
GAGCAGCACGAGGAACGCCGGAAGGCAAGCGAGGCGTAGAGCCGTCAGGCCGTTCGGAACTGTGAGGACACGGTCCTCCCCCTCGCGGCGGGCTGCTGCCATTGACTTCGAGCATAAGGCCCCACTCAGCTGCCGAGCTGCACGGCCTTCACGAGGAGCAACGCAACAGCTACGACGAGGTAGCCGCGCAGCGCCCACATGCCGACAAGGCGGCCGCGGGACCACGAAGGCCTTCCAAGCAGAGCAAGGGGCGGCATACGCCAGCTCTCCCGGTGGTCGCGAGGCACGGCGACCTGCTGGCCCGCTGGCCGCGCCCGCCTGCGCAACATGACCGTCGCCATACCGAAGGCGAGCGCGCCCAACAGGGCGCAGCCCAGCACAAGGCACAGTGCCGCGACATTTACGTTCGGGAAGACCGTGGTAGCCACGAGGACAAGCGACATGACGAGCAATACGCCAATGATCAAGCACGCTAGAGCATTGAGCCAGGGCCGGTTCACCCACGGCCCGAGGACGTCGCGGTCGTTGCAAAGCAACAACAAGAACACAGCCGCCGAAGGCAGGAGGACGCCAGCCAAAGCTTGCACGGCCAAGGTGATCAACCCGAGGGGGGCGTGCGGGATAAGGACGATGACGGCCGCCACTGCGACCAGCCCGGCGAAGCTCGCATAGAAGCCCTTCGCGTCGAAGAAGTTCCGATGGAGGGAGTGGTGCACCCCGAAGAAGTCCCCAACGGCATACGAAGTCCCGAGGGTTACGGTTGCCGCCCCGATGATCGATGCGTTCAGGAGCACGAGAGCGTAAAGGGGGCCGGCGGCGTGGCCGAGCTGGTGCTGAAGGGCCCTCGCCACCCCGCCCGCGTTGGTGAAGTTGCCGAAGTAACGGGTGTGCGCGAAGGCGAAGGCACAGGTGACAACCATGGCAATCGCACCGATAACAGTTACGAAAGAGCCGAGAACGGTGTCGGCACGCTCGTAATTGATCCAGCGCGGTGTTATCCGCTTGTCGACGATGTTGGACTGCTGGAAGAAAAGCTGCCACGGGGCGACTGTCGTACCGACGATGGAGATTATGAGGAGGACCGAAGTGGAATTGGCACCGCCGGCTATCCCGGGCACGGTCAAGCCGTGCAGGACCGGGCCGGCGTGGGGGTGACTGAAGATCACAAGCGGGACCACAAGAAAATTGGCCACGACGAACAGCAGCATGAAGCGTTCCCACCGCCGGAAGCTGCCGGTCGCCGTCATCACAACCAACCCCGCAGCCGCGACCGGAACGGAAATGTACTTGCTCACACCGAAATAGCCAAGGGCGAGGTCGACGCCTATGAACTCGGTGACGATCGTGAGGAAATCGAGGACTAGCAGGTCGCCCACCGAGAACATCCCCCAGAAGCGGCCGAAGCGCTCCTTTATGAGACGGGCGTGGCCAACACCGGTTACCGCGCCGAGCCGGACGACCATTTCCTGGTTGACAACGAGTACCGGGATGAGCAGCGGCAGCACCCACAAAAGGCTGTTGCCGTAGTTTTGGCCGGCCTGGGAGTAGGTGGCGACACCTCCGGCGTCGTTGTCGCCCACCATGACGATGATGCCCGGGCCGATAATCGCAGCGAGGGTGAGCAGCCGTGCACCCCAACCTTTGCGCGCGCCGACATCGTGCTGACCGATCGTGCCGAGCGCACCACGAATATCCCCAATGTGGGCTTCGTCGAGGACAGCTGTGGTGGCGCTGGCGCGAGCGACAGGCGCTGCACCGTCACGCGTGTCGTTGGCCATGGCCGATGGACCTCCGGGCTTGTAGGGCGGACGCGTTGCTCATCGGTGGCGCCCACGCCAGCCCGGGCGCCGGCTAGGCGGCCTTGCCCGGTACCAACATGCGCGCCTGAGGTTGGTAAGGCGAACCTCGGTCGGCGCTCAGTGTTGTTCCTTTCCTCGCCCAACATGCGGTCACACCAGGGTCTGCGATGCCCGGCGGGCTGACCGGGCAAAACCGGGAGCTGACCTCAATGAGGCAGGTGGCCCGATGCACACTTCCGCCGTACCGGCGAGGTGGGACTGCCTTGCGCGATCACTTTACCACTCCGGGCCCAGGGCTAGACCGCTGTCGACCGCGGGGTGCCGCAGCGGAGCGGGCATCGAGCCCGGGCCCGCGGCAGACCAGTTACGTGTGCTATATTGAGCGCATGCTCAAACCATGTGCTCAACCAAACAGGCTGGGGCGATGAGGACGGGGAGCGCCAGCCGCCCGGCATCCCGCTCGACCGACAGCAGGCGAGCCTTGATAGAAGCGGCCGTCGACGTACTGCGCCATCAAGGCTTCGCTGCGGCTACGGCAAGAACGATCGCGGCCAGAGCGGGCTGCAACCAGGCGCTGGTGTTCTACCACTTCGGCTCGGTGGTGGGCCTGTTGCTGGCCGCCTTGGACGAGGTGAGCGCCCAGCGCCGGCACCGCTACGAGCAGGCCCTGGGGGAGGTGCACGGTCCTGGCCAGCTTGTCGAGCTGGCCGCTCGTGTCTTTGCCGAGGACCTTGACACCGGCGACGCAAAGCTGCTGGTGGAGATGATCGCTGGGACGGCGTCGACGCCGGGCCTGGCCGCCGAGGTGAAGGCGCGCATGACGCCGTGGGCACAGTTCGCTGAGGCGGCGCTGGCACCGGTGCTGGAAAGCTCCCCGCTCGGGGCGCTGGTTGCTCCCGAGGAGGCCACCCACGCCGTGGTAGCGCTTTACTTGGGCCTAGAGCTCCTCTCTCACCTCGACGGTGACCGTGGCCCAGCGCTTGCCCTGTTCGACCGGGCCCGTCGACTGGTCCCGCTCTTGTCGCTTTTGGCGGAGCCCTCGTCGACCGGGACCGATGGCTCGCAGTTGGCTGCTGCGGCAGCAAACCGATGACCAGCACCGGCCCGGGTAACCCCACGAGGTCGAGGAGGGCCACAGCCAAAGTGGCCGGCCTGGGCGCCCACGACACCGGGCTAGACGTAGTCACGGGCGCGTTCAGCTACTCGGGCGCCGTAATCGCCCGGCATCTGCTCCAGGCCGGCCGCCGAGCCCGCACCCTCACCGGCCATCCCGAAAGAGCCGGCCAACAGAGCCGCATCGAAGTGCGCCCGTTGGACTTTGACGACCCGGCGGCCTTGGCGGCGTCGTTGGCCGGGGCCACCACGCTCTACAACACGTATTGGGCACGCTTCGCCTGGGGCAGCGTCGACCACGCCCTGGCCGTCGAAAACTGCCGGAGCCTCTTCCAAGCGGCCCGTCGAGCAGGGGTGCGCAAGGTCGTGCACGTGTCGATCCTGCACCCCTCGTCGGCTTCGCCTTATCCGTACTTCCGTGGCAAAGCGTTGGTGGAGCGCGCTCTGGCCGAAAGCGGCCTCGCCTACGCGATCCTGCGGCCCTCGGTCCTGTTCGACGAGCGGGGGGTCCTGCTCAACAACATCGCCTGGCTGTTGAGGCGCCTCCCGGTCTTCGCCGTGGGCGGCAGTGGCCAATACCGGGTGCGGCCCGTGCATGTCGAGGACCTCGCCACCTTGGCATTGGAAGCGGCCGGGTGGCCAGAGGACCGCACCGTGGACGCCGTGGGGCCCGAGCGGCCCACGTTCTTGGAGCTCGTGGAGCTGCTCCGCTCAGCCGTTGGCAGCCGCGCTCGTATCGTCCGGGCCCCGGCCCCGGCGGTGCTCGCGATGTCGAAGGTGCTCGGTGCGGCCCTGCACGACGTGCTTCTCA
>DATKHZ010000457.1:0-2189 GCA_035509995.1 Acidimicrobiales bacterium
CCCGGACTGGGAGACCGCGGTCCGTGAGTTCGCACGGATGGAAACTGCCGAGATCACCCCCGAGTTCGAGGCCTACGCGCACGAAGTAATGGTCGAGGTGGACGGAGAGATCCGCGCAGCCAGTTCCTCCGAGCGGCTGGCCGACTCGTTGCTCGCTGTTATCAAGGCGGACGTTTTGGCTCTCGCCGCAGCGCTGAAAGTGCCGGCGCTTTTGGTCGCCTGCGGTCAACCGATTAACAGCCGAGCGGTGAGAGAAAAGGCGTGGCAAGACTTTGTAGCAGCGTCCCCGTTCGTCGACCTGCATGTTGAAGATGAATGGGCGCACAACCCGGCATTGCAAGACCCAGAAGCGACAGCCAGTTTGATCGGCGCCTGGCTTCGAACTCACACTTAGGGCCTGTCCGTCTCGGGTCACTTGAGCCTAAGGTCGTTCCTATGGCCTCGCGGCAGCGCATGAGTGGCAGGGCGCGTGTGGCAGGGCGCGTGTGGCAGGGCGGGGTGCTCGCTCCAGGGCGTCTTGACCGGCGCCGAGGTCTGCCAAGCATGTGGTTTCCCAACCCGCAGGGGGACGAAGCTAACTACGATATCGAGTAAGTGGCTGACACGGGCACCGAGACGACCTGCTGGATCGTACCGGTATCATAATCGCCGCTACCTATATTGACCGACCCGGGCGCATCCACGGAGAACTGGCCCACCGAGATCGAAATCAACCTACCCAAGTGGCCATTTCGGCCCAACGCCGCTCGGGCGCGCACTTTCGCGTCTGCGGTCGCCTGAGCTGTCAGCACCGGCCGCAGGCGTTTCAGCCCGCTGAAGACGTACTCCGGGCCCTGAGCGATAAACGGCACGTTTTTGGCGAGGAGTTGGTTGCTGACGCTTAAGACCCGCCGCATTGCGGCGAGGCGAGTGGATTGCACTGTTACGGTTTGGCTCTCGGTGAAACTAGTGACATCGCCGCTTTGGTCCGTATTGGGTTGCACTGTCACCGAGCCGAATGTGATCTCGTTGTCGTGGGCGCCAGCGTTGTCCAGCGCGGCCCGGATCTGGGCGGCCCACTGATTTAGCTGCGCGAGCGCCGACGCGGTAGTCGGTTGCGCGCTCGCCACCGAGGCGTCCCATTGGAACGTATCGGCCGTGACTGCTTGTTCGGCAGAACCCGTGACAGTCACCTGATCGCTCCGTGGCGGCTGGTTCCGGCTTCGTAGCCCAGCGTCCACCGAGAGCGAGCCGATAACTAATGCGACCGACAGGACGACCATCCCGATCAGTTGTTCGTGTGGCCGGGCCGACCATTTCCTCCCGGTGGCGGCCTGCCGAGGGGGGCCTGCCCCGCCTGCGTCGCCTTCCTGGATCTCCACACCGGGGATACTCGCCTCGGCGTCGTCAGGTTCCACACGTCCGAGCCCGACGTCGCGCATTGCTCCGGAAGCCGCGACGGGAGGGAGTTGACCGCGACCAGGTCGGGCTCTCCTTCAAGGTCGCGACCGTCGACACGACCGTCGACACGAGGGCTTGTCGATTGCCCGATAGCTCGGCCCCTAGGAGATCAGTGACCCGTTGCCTTGAAGTTCAACATCACGGCTTCCACGGCCGGGAGTTCTGAGGCGTAATCCTGTGAATCGGTCTGGAAGGCTATCCAATAGACGCTGCTGCCGCGTACCGCGTACAACCAGAAGGACGTGATCCCAAGGCCCGGCGCGTTTGCCAGGGGCGTGGGCCTTGTCCACTCAAGCCCGGGAGCCCCGTCGTCGATGGTGACCAGCCCGCCTGAGCCGGGACCGTGCGTCCTGAGATATTGGAGGTTTTCCAACAGGTACTGCGTGGCCGTCTCGCCTCCCGCCGGCCCAGATTTCAGCCTCGCGACTTGGAGGAATGGCTTGGACGGCCCAACTGTTGGGCCCGGTACCTTCCATGCCTGGAGGAGTGTGGCCCCATTGCTCGGGAAATTCGTAACCCTGATGGTCGGCCAACCCGGGACGCCACCGTTGAACCAAGTGCGGCCAGTGATCCCGTTATATGTGGGGAGCGCTATTGCAACCAAGCCCGCAATTACTAGGACTAGCGCCGCGATCACGCCGCCGATAATGAGGCCGGTCCGTGACTTTTTGGCCGCTTGTGGCTGAGCCGGCGCGTAGATACCGCCCGGGCCGCTCTGCCAGACAGGGGCGCCCGGAGCGGACTGCCAG
>DATKHZ010000458.1:0-7280 GCA_035509995.1 Acidimicrobiales bacterium
GAACTCCTCGATGTCGGCGTGCCAGGTCTCCAGGTAGACACAGGCCGCCCCTTTGCGCCGGCCTCCCTGATTGACGGCTGCCACGGAAGCGTCCAACGTCTTCAACCAGGGCACGATGCCGTTGGAAAGACCATTGGTCCCCTTGATCAACGAGCCCCGGGAACGCACTCGGTGGAAAGCCAGCCCGATACCTCCAGCGTGCTTGGACAGTCGGGCGACGTCGTGGTAGCGGCCGTAGATGGCATCGAGCTCATCGGCAGGCGAGTCGAGGAGGAAGCAGGACGACATTTGGGGGTGCGTGGTGCCCGAGTTGAACAGGGTCGGGCTGGACGGAAGGTACTCGAGGCGCGACATGAGCCCGTAAAGCTCGAGGGCCTCCTCGGCGGAGTTGGCCAGCCCGCAGGCCACCCGCAGGAACCCGTACTGGGGCGTCTCGAGCACGGACCTGGTCTCGGGGTGGCGCAGGAGGTACCGGTCGTAAAGAGTGCGCAGCCCGAAGAACTCGAAGCGCAGGTAACCGTCGGGGTCAATGGCCGCGTCCAGGCGGAGGTGGTGCTCGTGCACGAACGCGGCTGTGCCGTCCGAGATAAGGCCCAGGTCCTGCCCGGCTGCGACGGAGCTCGAGAACGAAGCGATCCCTTGGTTGGCAACCTCCTTGTCGATCACCACCCCCAACAGCCGGGCCGCCAGCTGCGCATAGCTCGGCTCCTCGCCGATGAGCGCGGCCGCCGTGCGGATCGACAGCTCGTCGAGCTCGCTCGTGCTGGCGCCATCGCAGAGGCCGCTGATGGTCCGTGTCGCCACTCGCAACGGGTCAACACCCTGCAACCCTTCGGCGCAGCGCTCGACGGCAAGGACGATGCGGTTGACGTCGACCGGCTCCAAAGTGCCATCGCGCTTGCGAACTCGCATCGGCGAGGGCCCAGCGGTGATGGTCTCGACGACGGCGATGGACGTCACGTCTCTCTCCTCCAACACTCACGGGGCGATTGGCCCCTCCAAAGTGGGTCAGGCACTATATGTGGTGCAGGGTGATCGGGCAGACACAACATGTTGTATAACTACACCACTGAAATCACATGTGTGCAAGTCCCTCCTTTGGGTGCTAAGCCGTCCACCTCGGTCAACGACCCCGTGGTCGACACCGGCCGATCGCCTTCGGGGTCAGCGGACTTACGGCTCGGCGGACTGAGCACCCGCAAGCTTCAGCTGGACGTCCGGTCACCCAAGGGGGCGAACCGCACGGCTGAGGGACGGACCTGTTCCTGTGAGGCAGGGCCTACCCAGGCGTTCGGTACCGCCCGCGCTGGCTCAGCGGATGGCCCCCAGCGTGATCCCCTCGACGATGCGGCGCTGGGCGACAACGGCGACCACGAGGATGGGGATTATGAGGATCGAAGCGGCCGACATGAGGAGGTCGTAGTTGAGGCTGAACTGTTCTTGGAAAACAGACAACCCCTGGGACAACACTTCCATGCTCGTGGAATTGATCACAATGAGCGGGAAAAGGAAGTTGTTCCAGTTCTGGAGGAACGAAATTATCGCGAAGGCGGAGATGATGGGCGTCGCCAGTGGGGCATAAACCCTACTGAACACCTTCCATTCAGAGGCGCCGTCGATGCGAGCCGCCTCGCCAAGCTCGTAGGGCATGCCCAGGTAGAACTGCCGTATGAGGAAAGCACCCAAGGCCGAGGCAATATTAGGGACGATCAGGCCCTGATATGTGTTCAGCCAGTGCAGGTCGGCAAGGATTTGCACCACGGGCACGATGACGGTGCTGAAAGGGACCATGAGCCCCGCGATTAGACAATAAAACAGGACGCGCTTGCCGGGGAAATCGAACATGGCGAAGGCATAGCCGGCGAGCAAGGAACTTCCCATCTGGCCGAGCGTGGCGCCGACGCTGAATATCACGGTGTTTATGAACCACCGGCCGAAAGGTGCCGAGTTCCAGGCTCGTAGGAAGTTGCCCCATTCGAATTGGCTGGGCCACAATGACGCCCGCAGGTTGACGATTTGGTAGTTGGGCTTGACCGCAGTCCCCAACATGTACACCAGAGGGAAAACCACGATCAGGACGGCCAAGCCCAACAGGGAGTAGATCAGGGCTCTCGACCAAAAGCGCGACCTAAACATCGCGGCGGGCTCCCCGTCCGAAGAAGCCGACCTGTACGACAATTATGCACAAGGAAATGAGGAACAGGATCACTCCCATGGCGTCAGCCAGGCCCGTGTTGAACTGCACGAAACCCTGCTCGAAAATATAGAACAAGGCAGTGGTGGTGGAGCCGTTCGGGCCGCCATTGGTGAGGACGAAGATCTGGTTGAAAGTCTGCAGGCCGGTCAGCGTGGCGATGACCCAGACGAGGACTGTGTGCCGTCGCAGCAGTGGCCAACGGACGTACCGGAAGCGCCGCCACGGGCCGGCACCGTCGACGGACGCTGCCTCGATCAGGTCTAGGGGGAGAGTCTTGAGAGCGGCCAGGTACAAGATGACGCACTCACCGAAGAACTGCCAGACGCTGAAGGTCAAGACGGTCAGGAGCGCCAGGGACGGCGATGACGTGAAGTCTCCCTGAGGGATCCCGAAGGCGCTCAGGATGCGGTTGACGATACCGAAGTCGGGGGCGAAGAGGTTGCCCCATATCAAGGCGGTGGCCACGGACGGTACTACGAGCGGGATGATGAAAGGCGCACGTAGGTGCCGCACTCCCGGCAGCTTCACATCGAGCAGGAGTGCGATACCCAGGCCGAAGCCCATGGTGAGGACGACGAAACCTACCGTGAAAATGCCCGTGACCTGCAAGGCCTGCGTCCCGCCTTGGGACAGGGCGTCGCTGTAGTTCCCTAGGCCGACGAAGGACAACCTCGTGGCGAACACCCCGCCGCTGAAAAAGCTCCGCCATGCCAACATGCCCAGGGGTAGCAGTGAGAACGTCGCAGTGAGCAAGACGGCGGGTGCAATGAACAAGTAGGCGAGCGCCAGCGGCCGCCGACCGACGCTACGGCCGCGGGCGACGTCGTAAGTCCTCCTGGGGCGACCACTGCTGTTGCCATTGGTCGTCCTGGGACGTATAAGCCGGGCCCTCCCGGGCTGCGCTCGGTCCGCCTGAGCAGGCGTGCCCGAGCGGGCGCCGGGAAGGCCAGCGGCCACTAGCTGTTCGAGGCTAGTAAGGCGTCCGCCTCCTGGGCAGCCTTGCTGAGGGCCTTGCTCGGTGTGACGCTACCGGAGAGTGCGTCGCTGATCTCGGTGTAAAGGTCAGCAGAAACGCTACCCCACTGGGAGACGATTGGGCGGAGGCCACCGTACTTCACGATGCTTGTGAACGTGCTGTACCCGGGAGCCTTGGCCGCGATCGGTTTCAGCACGGCCTGGCCGACCTGGCTCGGGGAGTCAGGCTCGCCGTAGTCTTGCGATGCAATCCAGGCTCCCTCTGCGGGTGTGGAGAGGAACTTGATGAAGGCCAGGCCTGCTTGGTCCTGTGTCGTCGTGGTCTTGAAGAGGGCTGACACGGCCAGTCCGATGTTGGTGGACGGGCCAGCGGTACCCGATGGGAAGGGGGCCACGCCGTAACTGAAGCCCTTGGGTACGGTCGCGAAGTCGACCCATATGCCGTCGGTCACCATCGCCACAGCGTTGGACTCGAACGCGTTGCCACCGTCGTAGCTGCCGTTTGAGGCAAAGCTCGCGGCCGGCGCTGCCTTGTCCTTGATGAGGTTGACCCACGTGCTAAGGGCCTGCACACCGGCGGCGCTGTCGAAGGTAGCCTTAGTCCCGGCTGAATTGAGGAGGGTGCCCCCATCGCCCCAGAGGACCGGTTCCCAGTCATAGGAGATCCACTCGGCGTCGCCCATCGGGACGTAGAAGCCCCAACGCTTCTGGGACGGGACAGTGAGCTTGATGGCGTCAGCCGTTAGCTGCGCCCAGTTGGAGGGCGGGACCGCGATGCCAGCGGCGGCGAAATCGGCCTTGTTGTAGTACAGGGCGATATCGCCGAAACCCGACAGTGCCATCCCCAGTTGCTGGCCGTGATAAAAAAGCGACTTCTTGATCAAGGGGTAAAGGCTGTTCGTGGCCGGGACCTGGCCGGTCAGGGGAATGAGCTTGCCACTTTGGTCATAGAAAGGCAGGTCGTAGGGCTGCTGGTCGATGACGACAGTCGGCTGGGTGTTGGTCTTCAACGCCGCTGTGACCTTGGGTAGGAACTCGTCGGACTTGGCGATGTAATCGCCAACGGCCGTATAGCCTGGGTTGGCGGCGTCGAAGGCCTTGTCAACTGCCGCGATCTCTGAGGTCCCCCACCCGCTCGTCCAGTACGTGAACGAGACCGGGGATGCTGCACTCGCCGTCGTGGTAGCCATACCGATACCGACGGCCGAACCAGCGGCGAGAACGGACATTGCCGTCGCCGTTAGCTTGCTACGGGTTGTGCGGCCCATTATTACCTCCTAAAACACACAAATCCGATGGGAACGGTCATATTTACTCGTCAAAGCTTCGTGCGCAAGTCGACGACGTGTGGAGCAGGCCCCAGTTGTCCTAGCGCGCCCCGGCACCCCATGCCTCCAGTCGTTCCAATGATGGGTAGGACCGCCGGCACTCCCGGCGGCGCGGGGGTGCATTGTGTATAACGGCGTTCAAAAAGTTGAAGTCCTGCCTTAGTTCGTCGTCGTCGAGCTTGTTCCAAAAGGCGCCCAGGTCGTGCCAGCACGGCGCGGCCAGCGACCCGCCGATGAGCTTAACCGACTCCGAGGCGCACAGATTGGCAAAACGGAGGCGTTGGACCAGCGGCCACCCAGCGAGCGAGCCGTACACGAAACCGGCGTTGAAGACGTCGCCGGCCCCGGTGGTGTCGAGAGCGTCAACGATCACCGCTTCTGCCCTTACGGCCTCGCTTCCGCCCGAGGCCACGGCTAGCGAGCCGGCCGCACCGTCCTTCACCACGACCAGCGGGCCCCCCCGGGCCAACTGGTCCGCCGCTTGCTCGATCGTGTCACAGCGGGTGCAAGCCAATGCCTCGGCCGCGTTCGGCATGAACACGTCGACCGCAGCGAGGCCATCCAGGAGCCGCGACGACGCCAAACGTTCATCGTCCCAGGCCACGTCGGCGAACACCAATGGTGCAAGGCCGTGCAAGCCGGCCAGCCAGCTCGGGTCGGCGTGCGCCAGCGAAACGACAAAAGCATCTGCCCGGTAGCCCTCGGGGAGCAGGCTCTCCACCGTCACCGGGGGGACCTCCTCGTAGGTGACCATTTCCCGCTCACGGGCGATGGCCACCGAACTTGTGACCGGTGTGTTCCACCCGGCCACCTGGACCGAATAGGCCAGGTCGACGCCCTCATCCAGGAGCGAGGACCACAGGTAGCCGCCAAAGGCGTCATCGGCAAACACTGCAGACAGAGCGACGTCGAGGCCCAGGCGGGCGAGAGCTATGGCCACGTTGGCAACCCCGCCCGGCGAGATACCGAGATAGGAAGCGCGCACCTCCGTGCCAGGGCGAGGGGGGCCAGACAGGCCGGAGAACACGAGGTCGAAACACACCGGCCCGATCACGTGGACCCGGCTAGGTGCCGGGCCAGCCCCACGGCCGCCAGCCAGCGCTTCGCAGCCGCACACCTCGGCAGCAAGGCCTGGAGCTTGGGTCACCTGGGCTCCGCACGTATGTTCACGTATATTACAGAAGTGAAAGGCACTCCCCCGCCCACCAGGTCAGGCCCGGCTAGGTCGGGCACCGTGAAGACCCCGGGGAAGCGGTGAAGCTCACCGTCTTGGGGGGAGGCGGGGTGCGCATGCCCGCCTTCGTGCGGGCCGTACTTTCAGCACCCGACGGCGCCTTCGACCGTGTATCGCTGTTCGAACCTGACCCCGTCAGGCAAGCGACGACGTGCAGGTTGGCTATCAGCATCGGCGACGCGCTCGGGCGGCCCGACGTCGTAACTGCCACCGCTGACGTCGAAGAAGCGTGCACCGGGGCCGACTTCGTCTTTTCCGCCATCCGCGTCGGGGGCGACCGCGGCCGCGTTATCGACGAACAGGTAGCCCTTCGGCGCGGTCTGGTCGGGCAAGAGACAACCGGCGCCGGAGGTTGCGCCATGGCGCTGCGTACTGTCCCTGTGGTGCTCGCATACTGCCAGGTGCTCGAGCGGTGCGCACCCGGTGCCGTGCTGATCAATTTCACCAACCCGGCTGGGGTCATCACCCAAGCCATCGCCTCCTACAGCTCCGTGCGAGCCGTCGGGGTTTGTGACACGCCCAGCGCGGCGGTCGAAAAACTGGCGGAGTTCTTCGGGGCCGACCAGGCTCGGGTTTCCTACAGCTACGCCGGCCTCAACCATCTCGGGTGGTTCACTTCTTTCTGCGTGGACGGTGAGGAGCGGATCCAAGAGCTGCTCCATCGCTACGAAGACCTGCAGCGCTTCGACCACGCTTTTGCCGCGCTGGACCCCGCCTTAGTTCGGCGCGTCGGCGCCCTGCCCACCGAATACCTCTTTTACTACTACGACTCCGGGCGCTACATCCGCAACGTCGGTGCCGCCCGCGCCACCCGGGGCCAAGACGTCTTGCGCATGAACCGGGATCTGCTGACCGTCGTGGGCCAAGCTCTCAGCACGGGTGACATCACCGCGGCCTGGTCTGTGTACGCAGAAGGTCTCGGCTTGCGGCGCGACACCTACATGTCGGCCGACACGGGCCACCCGGAGGCAGGCGACGGGAACGCTACGCGTGAGCCCGGCCCCCTGACCACAGAAACCCCGCCCCTGGGCGGCTACGAGGCGGTGGCGCTGTCCATCGTCAAGGGCCTGGCGACGGCCAAACCCACCAAGGTGATCGTCAACACCCAAAACGGCACAGGCCTGGGTTTCCTCGACCCTGATGACATCGTCGAGGTCCCTGCCATGGTCAGCGCGGGCGGGATCGCGCCCGTCCCCACGGGCGAGCTACCCCGGCCCGCCATCGGCCTGGTATGCCAGGTCAAGGAGTACGAGCGCGCCATTGTCGAGGCGGCCGTGACGGGCGATGCGTCCCTGGCAGCCGTCGGGCTCTCGTTTCACCCCCTTGTGCCAGGGATCAGCGTGGCCAGGGAACTGATCGACGAGTACCGCCAAGAGCACGGACCGGACCTCGCCTACCTTCGCTGAGGCGACAACCGCGCCACCAGGACCACATCGCCGCGATCATCCGGCTGAACGGCCCGCCTAGCGACAACTGGTTATTTACAGCGTGCGCCGAGCTTCTTCGCGACCTGGAGCTGCGCCGAGTCGTCGAACTCGTTGCAGCT
>DATKHZ010000459.1:0-2354 GCA_035509995.1 Acidimicrobiales bacterium
CTTTGGGAGCGGTGGATCTCCTCCCGGGTGGGGGAGGGCCTCATATTCGACATGCGCAACAAGGTTTTCACGCATATCCAGCGCATGCCGATCGCGTTTTTTACCCGCACCCAGACAGGAGCTTTGATATCCAGGCTCAACAACGACGTACTGGGTGCCCAACAGGCTTTCACCGACACCTTCAACTCGGTCATCGGCAATACGATCAGCCTGGGTGTCACCCTCGTCGCCATGCTCTTCCTCAGTTGGCAGATAACGCTTCTAGCTCTTTGCATGTTGCCGGTCTTCATTTTCCCGGCTCGCTGGGTGGGGCGCCGCCTTGCCGCCATCACGCGGGAGGCTTACAACCTCAATGCGGAAATGAACACGATGATGAGCGAGCGTTTTAATGTCGCGGGGGCCCTCCTAGTCAAGATATTTGGCAAGCCCAAGTACGAAGCGGAAATGTTCGAGGCCAGGACAGGGCGGGTGCGGGACATCGGCGTAACAACGGCCATGTACGGCAGGGTCTTTTTCACTGGCCTCATGCTCACGGCCACTCTGGCGACCGCCATGGTCTACGGCGTCGGTGGGGACGCCGCCGCGCACGGCCACCTCCCACTGGGAACTCTTGTAGCGCTGACCCTTTACCTCACACGGCTCTACGGCCCGCTCACCGCACTGTCCAACGTGCAGGTGGACGTGATGACCGCACTGGTCTCGTTCGACCGGGTTTTCGAGGTCCTCGACCTGCCGCCCATGATCGACGACAAGGAGGGAGCGGTCGCCGTCCAGCGCGGCCCGGCGCAGGTCGCCTTCGAGCACGTCGACTTCAGCTACCCCCGGGCGGACCAGGTTTCGCTAGCCTCGCTCGAGGCGGTCGCCATCCTGGAGAGCGCAGGTGGCCAGCAGATCCTTTTCGACGTCTCCTTCGTCGCCGAGCCGGGCCAGCTTGTTGCCCTGGTCGGCCCATCAGGAGCGGGCAAGACGACCATAAGCCATCTCGCAGCCCGGCTTTACGACGTGACCGGGGGTTCGGTCAGCATAAATGGAAAGGACGTGCGTGACGTCACCCTGGAGTCGTTACAGGACGCGGTTGGCGTCGTCACCCAAGACGCCCATCTTTTCCACGACTCCATCAGGGCCAACTTGCTCTACGCGCGGCCCGACGCCACCGAAGACGAGCTCAGGGAGGCCTTGCGGGACGCGCAAATCCTCGACATGGTGGCGTCCCTGCCCAACGGCCTCGACACGCTGGTAGGGGACAGGGGGTACCGCCTGTCTGGGGGAGAAAAGCAGCGTGTCGCGATAGCCCGCTTGCTCCTGAAGGCTCCCGATGTGGTCGTGCTCGACGAAGCGACCGCCCACCTCGATTCGGAGTCCGAGGTCGCCGTGCAGAGGGCGCTCAAAAAAGTGCTTGCCGGGCGCACCTCGATCGTTATCGCTCACAGGCTTTCGACGGTGCGGGACGCCGACCAGATACTGGTGATCGACGGTGGCCGGGTCGTAGAGCGGGGCCGCCACTCCGAGCTGCTCGCCCTCGAGGGCCTTTATGCCGAGCTTTACAACACGCAGTTTGCTGACCAGACTGACCTGGCCGACGAGCTGGAGGAGCTCTCCTAGGTCACGCGCTTCCCGCGGCGGCTTCGGAGGCGAGGTAGGCAGCTCCCGCGATCCCAGCCTCGTTTTGGAACCGGGCCGGGACGATCGGCGTCGCGAGTTCCAACATCGGCAGGAACTTGTCCGCCCGACGGCTCACGCCTCCGCCCACTACGAAAAGTTCGGGCCGGAGGAGTGCCTCCAGGGCTGAAAAGTAGCGCTGCAGGCGCTTCGCCCACTTGTCCCAGCTGAGAGACTCCCGTTCGCGCGCGGCAGCCGAAGCCATGATCTCGTAGTCCTGGCCGTCGAGCTCGAGGTGGCCGAGCTCGCTGTTGGGGATCAGCACCCCGCTATAAATGAGTGCGGTGCCGATGCCGGTACCGAGGGTCACCACTACCACAAGGCCCTTTGTGCTCTTGGCGGCGCCCCAATTGGTCTCGGCTATGCCCGCAGCATCGGCGTCGTTGACCGCCGTCACGGGCAGCCCTGTCGCCGTGCCGACGACCGCCTCGATGTCGGTACCGATCCAGCTGCGGTCGACGTTGGCGGCCGTACGAGCGACGCCCGACTGGACGACAGCCGGGAAAGTGCAACCCAGCGGGCCTTGCCACCCGAAATGACCTACGACCTCGGCGACCGCGTCAGCCACAGCGAGCGGCAGGGAGGGCTGCGGGGTCAGGATCTTGTAGCGCTCGGTCGCGAGGTGCCCGACTTCGAGGTCTACGACGGCACCCTTGATGCCCGAACCCCCTATGTCAACCCCAAAGCCAAGCATC
>DATKHZ010000460.1:0-3084 GCA_035509995.1 Acidimicrobiales bacterium
GGGGGTCGGTACGGCTCGACTCGCCGATGCTGTTCGCTCTCGGCTTCCTGACCTGCTTCCTGCTCGGTGGTTTGACCGGCATCATGCTCGCCGAGCCGCCGCTTGATTTTCAGCTGCACGACACATATTTTGTCGTGGCGCACTTCCATTACGTGTTGTTCGGGGGATCGGTCTTCGCCGCGTTCGCCGGTATCCATTACTGGTTCCCGAAGTTCACCGGCAAGAAGCTCGATGAGCGGCTGGCCAAGGTCACGTTCGTCATCATGTTCATCGGCTTCAACCTGACGTTCTTCCCTCAGCACGACCTCGGCCTGCGGGGCATGCAGCGGCGCATCTCCGTCTACCCCTCCGACCAGGGCTGGAACTTCCTCAATATGCTCTCCTCGATCGGGGCGTTCATTCTCGCCTTCTCGCTGCTGCCGTTCCTGCTGAACGTGTACCTCACTCTGCGCAACGGCAAGAAGGTCGGCCCCAACCCTTGGGACGGCATGACACTCGAGTGGGCCACCGAGTCACCGCCCATCGAGCACAACTTCGAGTTCATCCCACCGATCCGCTCAGAGCGCCCGGTGTGGGACCTCAATCATCCCGACCAACGGACAATCCCGCACGGCCGCCACGCCCGCGAGCTCGCCGCCCAGGCAGCCCGCGCAGGCACCTCTTCCGGCGACGCCACCCGGGTCGTCGACGGCAGCCCACCGACTGAGGGCAATGGGTACGGGGACGGTCATGGCAATGGCCACGGCAACGGTGGCCCACCCCCTGGCGAAGTGGGCAACGGCAGCTCGGAAGGTGGCTAGACGATGAAGGTGGCTAGACAATGAAGGTGGCTAGACGATGAAGCACGAGTGGATCCTCGCGCTCGGAGCCTCGCTCTTCCTCGCGCTCACAGCTGTGGTCTACTTCGCCTGGAGCGGGGAAACATCAGGCACCGTAATGCTTATCTTCGGCTGCCTCGCCTATGCGCTCCTGGGCGGGTTCCTCCTGCTCGTCTTCCTGCGCCGGCACCACGTCCCGCGGGCAGAAGACCGGCCTGACGCCACTATGGAGGACGGCGCCGGCGAGATCAGCTTCTTCCCGGGCAACAGCATCTGGCCCGTCGCCATGGGCCTCGCTGCCATCTCGCTAGCCATCGGGCTCGCCTTCGGCAAGTGGTTCTGGGCTATCGGCGCCATCCTGTTACTCGGCACCATCATTGGCTTTGCCGTGGAGGCGGAGTCCCACTAGCAGGCGGTCGCGTCTAGGGCCCTCTTCGTATTGTGGCGCACCGTCTGGGGGCGTCATCGGTGGGCCGAAGACCGCACGTCTGCGGGACGAACCCGCCGAAAAGAACGGGGTTCGTCCCGCAGACGCACGGTTCGCCATATCTCTCCAGCCTTTATGGGTGCACCCTTATTGGCGGAGGAACGCGCATTGGCCGGCGGGTGGCCTTCGGCCCGTCCACCGCAGTCCCGTCGTCAGGGTACGAAGTCGTTGATCACTGTGAGGTCCACGAATTCAGGGGCTCCATCGAATACCTCGGCCATCGTCCCCCTCGCCGCCGCAAGTCCCTCCTGCCGGCGCGTGTCCTGCTCCCGGGCTCGAGCCTTCTCCTCGCTCTCAAAAATTACAAGCGTGAAAAAGCGGCTGGGGTCCTTTTGGTCCCGGAATGCCATCGAGCGGAGTAAGCCTGCGCCCGGTTGCTCCGTAGCCTTCAGCTGGTCGAACAACTTGGCGAGCTCCTGGTCCTTGCCGGGCTTCAGGCGTGCCGAGATCAGCTGTGCCCACATGGGTTCCTCCGTTTCGTTGATTGGGTTGAGAGCTACACCATAGGCGCGACGCGTTGGACCAGGCTCGGTTGCGCGCCCACCCGGAACGTACCGCTACCCGGTCGGTGAGCCGAAACGGATCACATTTCCGTCTGGGTCAACGAGAGCCCCCTCGTGTTGGCCCCACTCGGTGTCCACTGGCGAATGCACCTCGACGCCTGCCGTCCGCCATTCCTCCGCCAGTCGTTCTGCATCATCAACAAACAGATATGCCGAACTCGCGCGCAGATCGCCGCTCGGTACCAGGCCAAGATGGATCTCGATGCCGTCACGGGAGGCGAAGGCGTAGCCGCCCCCTTCGTAGGTCCTAGTCGAAAAACCGAGTCGTTTATAGTGGGCTATGGCCGCGTCCAGGTCGCGGACACCGAAGATCGGGGCGATCCGCTTTAGGGTTCTCATAGCGCCATCTTTACAAACGTCGGATCGGAAGGCGAGGTACCACGCACGGTTCGCTCCGCACTGCTGGCCTGAGTTGATCGACCGCTGATGGCTGTCACTGTCTACGGGGTCGTCGCTCTCACGTTCATGATGGCGATGTACGCCCTGGAGGCAAGGAGCAGGCGTTTCATCGTCGCCTTCGCCCTTGGCTGCGCGCTCTCGAGCAGCTACGGGTTCCTGGCTGGCACCTGGCCGTTCGGCGCTGTCGAGGCGGTCTGGTGCCTAATCGCGCTCCGGCGGTACCGCTCGGCCAGGCTATGACCCACCAAATGATGGGTGAAATCAGGTGTTTTCGCGTGGCTCCTGGCTGAACTGCCCAGGCTTTACGGGAGCACGCGGGTGCCGACGAGAAAGAGCGACGCCTACCAGGCATAGCGTGCCGCCGATAATCGCCAGCCAGGTGGGGACCTGGCCAAGGACCGCCCACGATATCAACACGGTGATGGCAGGAACAAGGTAGGTGGTGGCGCCCATTTTGGCGGCCGGCGTGCGAGCGAGGGCGTAGGCCCAAGTGGTAAAGCCTATGGCGGTTGGGAAGACACCCAGATAGCAGACTTGCAGGGTCGCCGAGAACGGGGCGGTGGCGAGCTGAGAAACAAGTTGTCCGCTGAACGGCAGACAGGCCAAAGCGCCTATCGCGGCCCCGCACGTAGTGACCTGGAGGGCCGAGGCATAGCGAAGTGCCGGTTTCTGACTTACCACCGCGATCGCGAACGCCAGCGCGGCCATCAAGCAGAGCAGGACGCCGGCTACAGAGGCATGCCCGGTCCCCGCTGTAGCGACCCCGACCACAACGACCCCCGCGAACGAAACGGCCACCCCCGCCAGCACGCCCCGG
>DATKHZ010000461.1:0-4522 GCA_035509995.1 Acidimicrobiales bacterium
TGGTGAGCATGAAGTCTCCGGCGAAACGGGGAGCGAAGGGCGGGACATCCTCGCTGGAATCCGGGTCGGTGAGAGCCAGGTGCTGGACCTTGCCGACCAGAGGACTGGTAGTGCTCACCACGGTGGCTGGGGCCTCGTCAAAAAAGAGCGGGTGCAGGGTGGCAATGCCGGTGGCGGCATCAAAGGTGGCCCGGTACACGGCGGGGTACGTGCGTTGAGGTGCTGCCTGGCCTGTGGTGCCGGGAGCGGAGGCACTGATCAGGACCATGCCGTGGTAGATGGAGATTGCGTCGGTCCCGCCCTTGCTCGATAGGGCCTGGTTGTACCGGTAGTGGACAACGCTGGCCGTGGCGGGGTCGAGGAGGTAAATGCTCGAATGGGCGTCTTCGTTGACGGTGGCGATGACTTGTCCCGTCGCCGGGTCGGCGGTGAGGCCGTCACACTTGCCCACCACGTCCCATTGACCGACGGGGACGCCCGCCAGGTTGAACTCTACGACGGTGCTGTCCAAGTTGCCGCGCGAGCTGGCCTCGCCCTGGGGGCCGACGCCATTTTGGAAGCCGACGAAGATGTCCCCCCGGAGGAAGGTGATGTCGTCAGGTTTAGAGAGCGGCTGTTCGCCCTTCGCAGTGGCATGCGAGAGGTGCGCGCCGGAGGCGAACACGCGTGCCGTGAAAGTCGCGGCAGTACCCGCCTGAGCCGAGGCGGCCGGCCCGTAGGCGCTAATTGGCAGGGCCGACACCGCAACGAAAGACCCCGAAAGGAAAAGGGCCAGTGGGGCCGAAACCTTGGCCGGACGCGTCCACAGTCTGTTCAAGCTGAGTTCTCCCGTCTCAGGGCCGCCCGTGGCGGCGACGGCATGTATACCGGCTCGAACGCTATCGTGCGCGCCTGAACATCCCAGTGAACACAAAGCAAACATTTGGTGTACGGAATGGGCCCGCCCCTAGGCTTCGTGGTGGAAAGCGAACGTATTAGTGCCAGCCTGGGTCTGCCCCAAATGCCACCGCCAGTTCGGCCGGCGCGGGCAGTCCCACGAATGTGCGCCAGCCATGTCGCTGGAGGAGTACTTCTCTACTAGGCCCGCTCACGAACGGCCGGTGTTCGAGGCAGTCATCTCACACCTGCGCCAGGTCGGCCCGGTGCACGTGGAACCGGTATCAGTAGGTATTTTCCTCAAGAAGTCCCGCACGTTCGCGGAGCTCCGTCCTATGACGAAATGGGTGGCGGTCTCGTTTTCCCTACTTCACCCGGCGAGGCACAAGCTCATCACCCGAAAAGTCGTCCAGTACAACGGCCGTTACTATCACGTCGCCAACGTCGCCAGCCCCTCGCACATCGACGAGGGGCTGCTAGACCTGCTCACGGAGGCCTACATCAGCTCTCCTGAGTGACCAAACACGCTCTCACGACCTGATCAGCGTGTCCACCACAGCCTTTTTCTCCAACCAAATCTGCCGCCTCTCCTCCGATTGGTCGGCCATGAAGTCGTCTATGGCCATTTCCTCGGCGTACAACGCCTCCACTATTTCGCGCTGCGTCATCTCAGGCGTCCTTCTCAGCGCCGGCTCGTCCGGCAACTCGGTCCTGATTAAATGATCGCCAGCTCCGGTGATCTTCCAAGCTCTGATGTGTGAAGATCTGATGAGGGTGCGGCCAGTCACCGGGATGGCCCCCGAGCAGCACGAAGACTGGCTGGCCGAAACGCTCATCGCCTCCCTGCTCGCGCCGACGATGGCGCGGCCCCGTCGACCTGAACGCTCCTTGGAACGCTCGTAGCTGTCGGCGCAAAAACTTGTCCATCGACTGGTCGGTGGTTCGTTGTGTAGGTGCAACGAGCTCCGGGTGCCGCCGGAGCAGGTCCGAAGTCAGATAAGACAGGAGAAACCCAACTATGCAATACATGCTCATTCACGTAGTGCCAGTGGACCTCGGCTCCGAGGAGGGGCAGTCCTGGCGGCCCGACGCATCTCTAACCGCCTGGCTGGACGAAACTATCCCTGCGGGGGTCAACCTCCAGGGAAGCCGCCTACGCCCGAGTTCTGACGCGACAACGGTCCGCTCCCGCCAGGGGGAGCTGATCGTGACCGATGGCCCCTTCGCCGAGACGAAGGAGCAGCTGGCCGGCTACGACGTCCTGCAATGTGCGGACCACGACGAGGCAGTCCGCTGGGCCTCCAAACACCCCACCGCCGGCATCGGCGCCATTGAGGTGCGGCCCTTGCTCGGCAGCTCGCCGCCAATGCCGCTGCCTGAGCCCAGGGAAGGCACGATGCGCTACATGCTCCTCGTCTGCCTGGGCGAGGACTTCCAGATGGGCCCGCAGGACGGAGCCGAGATCGGGCCGGCCACAGACGCTTGGGTGAAGGAGATGGACGGCAGGGGCGCCCGCCTGTTCGGCAGCCAGCTGGAGGGCCCCGAGCGTGCCCGTACCGTGCGGCGAAAGGGTAGCGAGTTGGTGGTAACCGATGGCCCCTTTGCAGAGACCAAGGAGCAGATCGCCGGCTTCGACGTCCTCGAATGCTCAGATCTCGACGAGGCCCTCGAGGTCGCGGCCAAGCACCCCATGGCCAAGTTCGGCATGCTCGAGCTGAGACCGTTCTGGCCCCCCGAAGAGCCTTAGCCGGCCCGGCCCAGCCGAAGCTCACGATGGGCTCCCCGCAACCAGCCACGAACGCGGGAGAAAGCACGCAGCAGGTGGTGGCCACGGTCTTCCGCGAGGAGTGGGGGCGGATCGTGGCCGCCCTCATCCATCGGACCGGCGACTGGGACCTCGCCGAAGAATGTGCTCAGGACGCCTTTGCCCAGGCGCTCGCCCGCTGGCCCACCGACGGGGTTCCCCCCCGGCCGGGAGCCTGGCTGATGACGGTCGCCCGCAACCAGACGATCGACCGGCTCCGCCGCGGCAATGTCCATGCCATCAAGCTCCGGCAAATTGCGGCGCTGGCCCCCGCCGGCGCCACCGGCCCCGACGAGGAGGCGGGCGTGACCGACGAAGTCTCCCCCACCGAAAAAAGCGGCGTGCCCGACGAGCGGCTCCGCCTCATATTCACCTGCTGCCACCCGGCTATGGCCATGGAAGCTCGTGTAGCTCTCACGTTGCGTACCCTCGCCGGGCTGACGACAGCCGAGATCGCTCGCGCTTTCCTCGTACCGGAGGCCACCATGGCCAAGCGCTTGGTAAGGGCCAAGCAAAAGATCGCCCATGCGGGCATCCCATACCGGGTGCCGCCGGACAGCGCCCTGCCCCAGCGCACCTCGGGGGTCCTGGCCGTGCTCTACCTGCTCTTCAACGAGGGTTACTCCGCCAGCGCAGGAGCCGAGCTGGTGCGCAAAAGCCTGTGCGACGACGCCGTGATGCTGGGGCGGGTGCTGGCTGAGCTCATGCCCGAAGAGCCGGAGGTAAAAGGGCTCCTGGCGCTCATGATGTTCCACCGTTCCCGCCAAGCGGCGCGCGTTGACGACCAGGGCGACCTCGTCACCCTGGACGCCCAGGACCGGGCCCTGTGGGACCAAGCCGCCATCGAGCAAGCCAGGCAGGTCCTCGACGATGCTTGGGCCAAGAACAACCCAGGCCCGTACCAGCTGCAGGCTGCCATCGCAGGCTGCCACGCCCTTGCGCCTCGGGCTGAGATGACGGACTGGCCGCGCATCGCCAACCTTTACGACCAACTGCTCGAGATGACGGGCTCCCCCGTCGTGGAGCTCAACCGCGCCGTGGCGGTTGCCATGGCCGATGGCCCGGCGGTGGGCCTGGCACTCGTGAACGAGCTCGAGGTATCCGGGGCGCTGCAGCAGTACTACCTCTTGGCCGCTACCCGCGCCGACCTGTTGCGCCGGTTGGGCCGGCGAGCAGAAGCCGCCACCGCCTACCGGGAAGCGCTCGCCCTGGTGTCCACCGGGCCCGAACAACGCTTCCTGGCTGCCCGCTTGGCGGAAGTTACCCGCTGATCGCCACCGTGGGCCGAACTGGCCAAGGTATTGACAACTTTGACCTAGGCTTCGGCTTCGCGGGCCAACGTCGCCGACCCCTCGGCGCGGTCAAGATCGCCACCCCCTCGGCGATCATGACCGGACCATCCCGCCGGCGATGGAAGTGCGAACGATGTGACGGTGCGGTCGTCCCTGACAAGGTCAATGAAGCCTTTACGCTTCGTTGCGCTGGCGGCCGTGCTGGGCTCGCTGGTGTTGGCGACCCCGAGTGCCTTGGCAGCCACGCTGTCGCCAACCGTCCTGTCCGCCCGCGCCACGCCGAGCGCGTTAGGCCCGGCCGGCGGCCAGGTCCTCGTGACCGGGGCGGTCAAAAACGCTAATACCTGCCAGCTCGTGCTGTTGTCGCGCCAGTCCTTCCCCGTCGTCTACTCGCACAACCCGACCTCGGCCTGCCAGGGCGGCAGCTACTTTGCCCACGTCACTATCGGGGCCAACCCGAGCGCGGTGAAGCGCACGGTCGCGTTTGCCCTTGTCGCCCGCAACGGGGCCCACTCGTCGATCGGGTACTTCTACGTCGCGGTCGAGCCGT
>DATKHZ010000462.1:0-12106 GCA_035509995.1 Acidimicrobiales bacterium
AACCTGCGCCGGTTGGCCTTCTAGGCCGGCCGGGATGCTCCGGCGAAGCACGGTTACGAGGAGCACCAAGAGCACGATTGCGCCTCCAACCGTGACAGTGCGGATCCCGACCACGTTTGCAATAGCGCCTTGAGTGAGGGCACCGATCGGGTACAGGATCCCGAGGGCCATCATGTAGATCCCAAGCATTCGACCTCGAAGCGACGCCGGAGCGTAAAGCTGGACGATGGTGTTGCAACCGGCGAGCACACCGATGTAGGCCGCGCCGACAAGGAGCAGGGCCACGGCGGCCAACCACAGATCGGGGGCCAGGCCATAGGCGCACAGGAACAGGCAGACTGCGACGATGCTGGCGACCAGCACCCGGCGCCTTCCGTACCGGTGGACCAGAGGGGTGAGGGCCAGCGCCCCGCAAACGGCCCCGATCCCCTGGGCGGTGATGAGCACCGAAGTCCCCGTCGCCTTGGAGGCGAAGGCCTTGAGAGCAACGGCGGGCACCAGGGCGATGAAAGGCGATGCTGTGAGGGCGACCACGGAGATCAGCATGACAGCCACGCGCGTCGCAGGGTTTGCGAGCGTTGCGCGGCCGCCTTCGACCAGTCGCTGGCGCAGCGTCGCGGGGGCCGTGGACCGGCTAACTCTGGGCAGGTGCACCAGGCAAAGGGCGACCATCACAGCGAAAAACGAAGCGGCGTTGATCCCGAAAGCCCACGAGTACCCGCCGACGACAATCGCGAACCCGGCCAGGGCAGGCCCTATCACCCGGCCCATGTTGTACTGGGCGGAGCCCAGCGAGATCGCCGCGCCCAGCTCACGGGCCGGTACGAGGTCCGGGAGCATGGCTTGATAGGCAGGGAAACCCACCGCGGCCATGGCGCCCCCGCCGAAGACCAGTAGGGTCACGGTTACCGGCGTGGCGTGGCCCGTGGCCGCCAGCACGGTGAGGCACGTGGCGAAGGCGGTTTCGCCCGTAGTGGTGGCGAACAGCCAGAGCCGCCGGTCAAGTCGGTCGGCGATCACCCCGCCGAACGGCGAGAGCAGCCCGATCGGGAGGAAGGCCGCGGCGGCGACCAGGCCGGTCCAGCCGGGGCGGCCGGTGCGAGCCGTCACGAAGACGCCGACGGCCACGGTCTGCATCCACGAACCGACGTTGGATAGCAGAGCGGCCCACCAGATGAGCGCGAAGTTGCGGTGCTGGAGCGGGCGGAGAGCACTCAACATGGCAGTCGGTCAGCCTACGAGGACGGGCCACACCGCGAAGGGGAGTTCCTGCCGCTCAGTCCTATGCCACGTCCCGGCTAGAGGTTGCCGTCGGCCAAGGCGTCCAGGACGCCTGAGAGCAGGCCGCCCGGTCCGCTATGTCCCCTGTTGGCGTGCTCTCCTGGGAGCTCCGTGGGGAACAGGACAACTTGCGTCGGAGCGTGGATGGCAGCTCCGCAGTAGGGGCAGCTCTCGTCCCAGGTGTGGGCGATCGGGGCCCCGCACTGCTGGCAGCGGGGCGTCTCGGTCGCCAGTGTCGGTTGGCTGGCCGAGGGGGCGTCCTTGGCGGGAAGAGAGCTCACGGCCGCTTTGTCGAGCCATACGACTTCGCATGGCTTGCAGATCGCCGCGGAGCCGGTCTGGGTAGCCCTGCTCTCCATTTCCGCCGCGCAGAACGGGCAGTGCACCGGGCCCGCTGCCGGCACAGGCTCGGCTGTCCAGATGTGCTGCGCAGAGCCTGACACCTGGCGGAGCACTGCTATGCCGATCACGGCGCCGCCGCAACTAGTGCATAGGTATTGGCGGAACCCGTCGACCTGGCCTGTCATGAGGGTGCCCGAGCAGCCGGGGCACTTAACTTGGTCTGTTCCCACATCTTTGGTTTCGGCGCGGGTAAAGCAGTACCTAACAGCAAGATCCGCCGCGGCCTCCAACCTTTTGCCACTGTCGAGGCCCTGCCGCGGCAAGCTATGGGTTAGACGTGGGCGCTCATCAGCGCCAAGCGACGTAGGCTCAGTGCATGTCGCTTCAGGAGAGCCTGCGTTTCGAGCAGATCAGCCCCAAGTCCTACGAGCACCCCACCGACCGGGCCGCTACAGCCGCCCTCCATTCCATCCCGTTGATGGACAAGGTGATCAAGCGTCTTGTTTCTGCGCGCCACGAGCGCCTTGTCCGCCAGATTTATATTGGAAATGCCGTAGAGATATCGGAAAAGCAAGTCCCGCAACTCTGGTCCAGGTATTACCGGGCCGCCTACGTGTTGGACATTGCAGAGGTGCCCGACCTGTTTATCACCCAGACTCCCAACGCCAATGCGATGACAATCGGGGCCAAGCGTCCAATTGTCATTGTTAATTCCGGTTTGGTCAGCAACTTCGCGTCGAGCGAAGTAGACGTCGTTCTCGCTCACGAGCTCGGCCACGTACTTTCTGAGCATTATTATTATCAAACTGCGCTGGTGCTCCTGTCGTCTCTCATTATGAGCCGAGGTGGTGCCGGGGGCGCTATGGCGGGCTTGCCGATGGTGGCAATTTACATGGTGCTACTAGAGTGGTCGCGCGCCGCTGAACTTTCTTCGGACCGCGCCAGTGCTCTTGTCGTTGGTGACCCACTGGCCACGTGCCAAATGTTGATGCGGATGGCGGGCGGGGCTGTCGAGGGGATGAGCCTCGATGCTTTCCTTGCGCAGGCGGCGCGCTACGAGGAAGAAGAGGACATCTTGGCTCGTTGGTCCCGCGCTTGGGTCGAAATGAGCCTCCGTCACCCGTTCGCTGTCAAACGGGCCCGCGAGCTCATGACTTGGGTGAGCGATGGCAGCTACGACCGGGTGCGCGGCGGCGCTTACGTCCGCCGGGGCCAAGAGCCCCCTGTGACACGGGAGCTGGCAGGGGCGATCACCCATTATCGGGACCGTTTTTTGAAGATCTTGGAAGTTACGGCCGGAGGCGTGGAGCGTGCGTTGCGTCAGATGGAGGATTGGTTGAGGCCTCGTCCCAACGGCAAGCAGGGTGCGGACGGGCCCGCGGACGACCTGTAAGTTGTTGCCAATGGGAGCTCTGATGCCAATACGACAGATCGGTTCGCTCGATGTCTCGCTGGTAGGCCTCGGTTGCAACAATTTCGGCGGAAGGACAAACGAGGCCCAGAGCACCGAAGTGGTCAGGGCGGCGCTCGACGCGGGCATCAATTTCTTCGACACAGCGGATGTCTACGGCGGCACGCGCAGCGAGGAAATCCTCGGGGCCGCGCTCGGCCAGGACCGGGCGGACGTCATCGTGGCAACCAAGTTCGGGATGACCGTGAGCCCCGAGCGCACCGGCGCGGCGCCGAAGTACGTGAAGAGCGCCCTGGAGGAGAGCCTGCGCCGCCTCGGGACAGATTACGTCGACCTCTACCAGCTCCATCGGCCCGACCCAGCGACCCCGATCGGCGAGACTTTGGCGGCCCTTGCAGACCTGGTCAAGGCTGGCAAGGTGCGCGAGATCGGGTGTTCGAACTTTTCTGGCGCCCAGCTGCGTGAGGCGGAGGTGGCGGCCGCCGATGGGGCGCCGCGCTTTGTCAGCGTGCAAAACCAGTACAGCCTGTTGGAACGGGAGCCCGAACTGGAAGTGCTAGCGGAGTGCGAACGACTGGGGACCGCCTTCATCCCGTTCTCCCCGCTCGCCAACGGCCTCCTGTCGGGCAAGTACCGCCGGGGCGAGCCGCCTCCTCCTGGTACGCGCCTCGCCGGTATGCCCGCCGACCGGCGCCAGAAGCTGTTGGCAGGGCCAACGATGGACATCGTCGAGCAGCTTGAGAGCTTTGCCCGGCAACAGGGCCGCGGCCTCCTTGAGCTGGCCATTGCCTGGTTGGCCGCTAAGTCGGTGGTGGCCTCGGTTATCGCGGGGGCAACCAGGGCCGAGCAGGTTTCGGCCAATGTTAGGGCTGCCGATTGGGTGCTCACCGAAGAAGAACTTCAGGCGGTCGACCTCATTGGAGCGGCGCCTCGCCCCACCGGTTGACGGCGGGCGCGTTGTCAGGCGCCTCGTGCCCCGGAGCTCAGTTGCGGATGGGGTCCGCGGGGGCCCTCTTGAGCACTTCGTGTATCGGGTTGAGCAGGGCCAGGCGCCCCTCGTGCTCCCCGACCGTGCCCTCCGCCACGATCTGAGCCCCCGTCTCTATGCCGGGCACGTCGCGACGGGTGAACACGAGCGTCACCGACCCGGTGCGGTCGGCAAGGGTGCAGCTGAGCACCTGGGCTCCCCGCCACGGTTGCACCTCGACCGAGGTGCAGCGGCCGGCGATCCTTGCCTTTTTACGCCATTGGATCTCAGCGATCGGGAGGACACCCTCCACCGGGACGAGATCCTCGCTCCGTTCCACCTCACGTCCCCGCTTCTTCGGTGCCGCCTTAACGTTCGCTTTGGCGTTCTTGCGGGTAGGCCGCATCTTGGTCAGTTGGAACGGGACAATGGTCGCGTTCGCGTGCGGGAGCCGGCCCACGACGGCCGCTAGCCGGTCGGCGGTGCGGTCATGGAGCAGGTGGCCCCAGCCCCACGAGTACAAACGCCGGGGCAGGAGGACCGACACTTCTGTGTCCGCGTCCGCCAACGTTGCAGCTACCAGGTCTACCGCCGCCCTCACGAGCCGGCGGTCGCGGCATTCCCTGATCTCCAGCGGTAGGCGCCGGATCATGAGACGCCCCCAGTTCTCCCTGAGCGCCTGTGCAACCGCGTTGTCCAGGAGGAAATGCACTGCTCTGACTTCGTCGGGGTTGAGGCTGCGGGCGTACTGGATAGCGCGAGCGGTCGCCAGGTCCAGGCGGTCCACGAACACCAAGACGACGTGCCGGTGGAGGATGGGCACCTCGGTGGCTTCCATGGCGCCTTTGTCGAGCTGTTGAGCCTCGGCTCGGTACTGGCGGTTGAGACGAATGAGGGCCATGGTGAGGATCGGGAAGAGGACCACGACCGTCCACGCTCCCTGCTTGAACTTGGCCACCGCGAGGATCAGCACCACGATCGCAGACAGGACCGAGGCACTGCCATTTATCACGAGTTTGTGCCTCCAACCGCGTCCCCGGTGTACCCAATGGTGCTTGCTCATCCCCGCGCCCGCCATCGTGAACCCCGTGAAGACGCCGATGGCATAGACCGCTACCAGGGCCGTCACGTTTGCCCTCGTCACGAGCAGGAGGGTTATGGCGACGATCGCGAGGACGATGATCCCATTGGAGAAAGTCAGCCGGTGCCCGCGTTTGGTGAGCTGTCGTGGCAAGAAGCGGTCCCCCGCCACGAAGCTCGCCAAGAACGGGAAGCCGTTGAAGCTCGTATTACCGCCCGTATAAAGGATCAGCAAGGTGGCGAGCTGGACCATGTAGAACAGCGTGTGCCCGGCGGGCCCGGAGCCGAACACGGCTTGTGCTTCTTGGGAGATGACGGTGGGAGCTCCGGCGATAAACGGGGCGGCATGGGTCCACCTGGCTAGGAATGACGTGCCTAGGACCAAGGAACCGAGGATGACGCCCATCAGGAGGTACACGCGCCGGGCACGTACTCCCTCGGGCGGCTTGAAGACGCTAACCCCGTTGGATATTGCTTCGACTCCCGTGAGCGACGCACCGCCGTTGGCGAACGAACGCATTATCACGAGCACAGATGCGCCCATCAGGAGACCGCTCCCCGGAGTGCCGAAGTGGTAAAGACCTGGGCGGTGAACGGAAAACTGATGAAGGTTGCCAATCAGCGACCGCACAACGCCGGTGACGATCACGGTCCCTAGGGCGAACACGAAAAAGTACGTCGGGAAGGCGAAAATGCGGCCGGCCTCGCGTATCCCTCGCAGGTTTCCGTAGGCCATCAGGACCACCACGGCAACGCTGATCCACACGCTCGCCGACAGGCCCAGGAGGCTGTAGCGAAGCAACGTCGGGAACGCCGACGTGAGCGCGTCGGTGCCGGCGGCGGTTTGCACAGCGACGGTGACCGTGTAGTCGATCAGGAGCGCTACCGCGGCGACCTGTGCGACAGTCGGGCCGAAGTTGTCCCTCGCAACCACGTACGAGCCGCCGGCGCGGGTGTAGACCATCACCACTTCTCGATAGGAGAGGGTGACGAATACGAGCACCAGCAACAAGGCGAAGGTGACGGGTAGGACCAACGCAAACGACGCGACCCCTACGTACTTGACCAGCTCCACGAGCATCTCCTCGGTGCCGTACGCCGAGGAGGAGATGCCGTCCGGAGCCAGCACGCCCATTGCCATGAGGCTCCCGAGCCGCTCGGTGGCAAGCTGCTCGCTGACCATCGGCGGGCCGAGCAAGACGTTCTTGACCCTGTACCCGAGGGTCTCGGGGATTTCGATGGTGCTCTCTAGGTCACGTATGCGCTGGGCCTCGGTGGTTGTGCCTGGGGTGCTCACTAGCGCTGATCGGGCCCTTCAGATATCCGGCACCCCGGGGGCGCCCTCCCAACGGCTAGCCCTTGAGCTTCAGGGAGCCGCTGCAAGAGCGTAGCCGGGGTGGACAGCCATGCCAAGTACCATGCTTAAGTGCGTGTCGTCGTAGTGGGCTGCGGGAGGGTTGGCAGCGAGCTGGCAACGATCCTTTCGCGGGACGGGAACGAGGTCTCGGTGATCGACAAGAACCCCGGGGCTCTTCGGCGTCTCGCAATGGACTGGGGAGGTAAGGGAGTTATCGGCTTCGGCTTTGACCGCGACGCTCTCGAAGAGGCGGGGATAGCCGAAGCAGACGCGCTGGCCGCCGTCACGAACGGCGACAACTCCAACATCCTCACCGCTCGGATCGCGCGGGAGACCTACGAGGTCCCCCGTGTCGTGGCCCGGATATACGACCCCCGACGGGCCGTGATCTACCGTCGGCTCGGTATACCAACTGTGGCCACGGTGACCTGGACGGTGGACCAGGTCATGCGGCGGCTCCTGCCCGAGCGCGCCGCGCCCGACTGGGTGAGCCCCACAGGCGATGTTGTGATGGTGGAGCGCGCTTTGCCAGCGAGCTGGGTCGGGTACCACTTGGAGGACCTGGAGGTGACCGGGCGCCTCAGGATCGCGGCAGTCTCTCGCGCGGGGAAGTCGCATCTCCCCAAGCCCGGAGTAGTGGGTCAGGCAGGGGATGTCCTTTACGTATCTGTCGTCGAAGGATCGCTGGACGCCTTGGACGAACATCTCGAACGAGGGCCACGCGCATGAAAGTAGTCATCGCAGGGGCTGGCAATGTGGGGAGCTACCTGGCGGCTGACCTTCACAAGGCGGGTCACCAAGTCCTGCTCATAGAACAGGATCCCGAGGTCGCAGAACGCGGGGCCAACCTTGGCGTCGAGTGGATGGTGAGGGACGCCTGCGAGGTTTCGGCGCTGGACGCTGCTGGCCTCGCGAGCACCGACGTGGTGGTGGCCGCGACCGGCGATGACGAAGACAACCTGGTCATTTCCCTGCTCGCAAAACAGGAGTTTGCGGTACCTCGCGTCGTCGGACGGGTCAACCACCCCAAAAACCACTGGCTTTTCAATCAAACCTGGGGGGTGGACATCGCCGTATCGACTCCCCACCTGTTGGCCTCGCTTGTAGAAGAGGCAGTCTCGGTAGGTTCGTTGGTCCGGATCATGCAGCTCGAGTCTTCGGGTGCCCACCTCGTCGAAGTGACCCTTGCCCCAGGGTCGCCGGCGGCCGGCAAAGAGCTGGCGCGCCTAGGGATGCCTCGGGACGCGACAGTTGTCGCCGTCGTTCGTAGGGCGCACGTGGTGGTGCCGAGAGGCGACACCGTCCTCGAACCCGGCGACGAAGTCCTGGTGCTGGCTTCCCCTGACTCTGAGGACGCGGTTCGCTCGCTGCTCGTCGCAGAGGCCCAGCCGAGCGGGACGTCGCTCATGGCAATGCTCAGCGACGCGGTGACGGGCACCGACCCGGCGGGCGCCGACCCGACCGGCGCCGACCCGACCGGCGCCGACCTGACTGGCACCGACCCGACCGGCGCCGACCCGACTGGCACCGACCCGACCGGCGCCGACCCGACTGGCGCCGCTTCCTCGGCCGCCTCCTCCTCGGGCACTGCGGCGGGCACGGCGCCAGGAGCCTAGGGGGTACCCGGACGGCCCAACTGAGTGCCCCATGGCGCCGCGTGTGGCCACAGGGGCGCCGGTCCGTGTACGGCTCCCTCGTGGCCGTTGCGACAGCCGCAGCGTTGACGGCCTGTATGCTGCCGCTCCGCACGCACTTGAACTCTGCGACCACCGCTCTCGTGCTGGTCGTCCCCGTCGTGGCCGGGGTCAGCGTCGGCGGCTTCGCGGCCGGGCTGGTCGCCACCGCTACCTGTTTTTTCGTCTATGACTTCGTCTTCCTCCCCCCCTATTACACGCTGTACGTGCAGCGGGCTGAGGATTGGGCTGCTCTGGGGGTGTACGCCGTGGTCATGGCGCTGGTGGCCCGGGTTGTCGGCGTCGCGAATTCCGCGAGAGCCGAATCTCAGCAGCGGGCAGCCGAGGTGCGCCGGCTCTTCGACCTGTCGGAGCTGCTGGTCCGTGAGCTGCCGACGCCGAAGCTCCTCGACACGATCGTCAACTCCGTGAAAGAGGCTTTCGACTTAGTGGGGGCAGCTCTGCTGCTGCCGTTCAACGGCCGGCTCGAAGTGGCGGCCTCCGCTGGGGCCCCGCTGTCACACCAGGAATCCGAGCGCCTCTCTGCCAGCACCGGCTCGCCGGTCAGCCTCGAGCCTGGTTCGCCCGGGGGCGGGAGCGGCGCCCTACAGGTCGTCGCACTCGTCGCCACAGGCGAGGCAGTCGGGCTGATGGCGTTGCGCGGTGCCCCGAGTTCCAGGGACGAACAACAGCTGTTACGAGCTTTCGCCAACCACCTTGCCCTTGCCCTGGAGAGGGCCGGGCTCCGTGACGACGCCGTCCGTGCGCGCTTGTTGGAGGAGGTCGACCGGCTCCGTCGTGCGCTTGTGGGAGCGGTGTCTCATGACCTGCGCACGCCGCTCGCGACGATAAAAGTGTCGGCGTCTGCGCTGCTCGAAAACGGTGCCTCGCTCAGCCCGGGCGACCTGAAAGAGCTCGCCGAGCTCATCGACGCGCAAGCTGACCGCCTCGACCGTCTCGTGTCCAACGTCCTGGACATGACGCGCATCCAGTCTGGCGCCCTCGAGCTCCGGCGCCAGCCGGCAGCGGTGGCCGACCTGGTGGACGAAGCACTCCTGGTGCTCGGGCGGGGCGGGCGCGCCGGCGACATCCGTTGGCGCGCTGCCGCGGACCTGCCCCTGGTAGATGTCGACCACGTCCTGGTGCGCCAGGTGCTGGCGAATCTCGTTGACAACGCGCTCCGCCACTCCCCGCCGGGTGCGCCCGTCACCGTGTCGGCCAGGCGCGTGGCCGGCGACAAGGTGGAGGTCAGGGTGACCGACAGCGGGCCGGGGGTGCCGCGGGCCGAGCAGGAAAGGATCTTCCAGATGTTCAGCCGGCGCGAAGCCGGTGGGAGGGGAGGTCTTGGCCTGGCTATCTCGCAGGCCTTTGTGGAAGCTCACGGCGAGCGCATTTGGGTCGAGGACGCCGGTGGGCGCGCGGGGGCCCAAGGGGCTCGCTTCGTCTTCACCCTCCCGGTCCTGCAAGATGCGCACCGGACCGGCTGATGGCGCGGGTACTGGTCATAGACGATGACAAGGCTTTGCTGCGTGCGCTCAAGGTGGCCCTATCCGCCAAAGGTCATGACGTGCTCAGCTCTGCGACGGCCGAGGAAGGCCTGTCGATCTTGGCTCTGCGTTCCCCGGACGTAGTCGTGCTCGACCTCGGGCTCCCCGACCTCGACGGGTTGGAAGCCGTCCATCGCATCCGCAGCTGGAGCGAGGTACCCGTGATAGTTCTGTCGGCAACAGCCCTGGAAGACCGCAAGGTGGCTGCTCTGGACGCTGGTGCCAACGACTACGTGACCAAGCCTTTTGGCATGGCTGAGCTAGAGGCCAGGATCCGCACGGCGCTCCGCCATGCCTCGGCGCCGCCCGCTCCAGAGGACGGGCGGCTCACGGTGGGCCCGATCGAGCTTGACCTTGTCCACTACCAGGTGACCGTCGCCGGCGCGCCGGTCGATCTGACGGCCCGCGAGTTCGAGCTCCTGGCGTTCCTTGCCCGGCACGCCGGCAAGACCTGCACGCACCAGATGGTGCTGCGCCAGGTCTGGGGGGACAGCTACGGGTCAGAGGCCGACTACCTGCGGGTCTACGTCTACCGGCTTCGCAAGAAGCTGGGGAAAAAAGGCGGCCCGCTGCTGCGGACGTCACCCGGGATCGGTTACTGCCTCTCAGCAGGCTGAGCCTGGTCGCATCCACTCGTTCAGGAATTATTCAGGTTTTCACGCCGCCGTTCAGATCCTGTTCAGGACCTCCGGGCCCACGCTTGGGCCATGGCTGACTTTCTCTCGGTTGTCGGGTTCGTTGTTTTTGCCGTTGCGATGCTCGCGCTCATCAAGGGACTGGAGCACGTATGAGCTTGTCGCAGGGGATCCTTCTTGCTGTTTCCATACTCGTGTTCGGGTACCTCGGGGTGGCGCTGTTCAAGCCTGAGTGGTTCTGATGGGCTTTTTCTGGACCTGCGTCACGCTCGTTATTGCCCTCGGGCTTGCTTGGCGGTACCTCGGCTCCTACATGGCCGCGGTCTTTGACGGCCGGGTGCACTTCCTAGCCTGGGCTGAGCGGCCGGTCTACGGGATGCTCGGGACGGGGCCCAAGCACGAGCAGACGTGGCAGCGCTACGCGAGCTCGATGATCATCTTCTCAGCTGTCTCCTTGGCGTTCACTTACCTGATCATTCGGATCCAAGGTTCGCTGCCGCTCAACCCGCAGCACCTCGGAGCCGTTAAACCTGCGCTCAGCTTCAATACAGCGGCTTCGTTCCTCACCAACACCAACTGGCAGAACTACGGCGGCGAGGAAACCATGTCGTACTTCTCCCAGATCGGCGCCCTCACCTTCCAGCAGTTCGTGAGCCCAGCTGTGGGCATCGCCGTCGCCATCGCCATGGTGCGTGGCTTCTCGCGCCGGAACTCCCCCACGATCGGCAACTTCTGGGTGGACATGACCCGCTGCATCCTGTACATCCTTTTGCCGATCGCATTCGTGGCGGGCATCGTCTTCGTCGCATCGGGCGGTGTCCAGACCCTGGCCGGGCCGGCAACGATAACGGACGGTTTGAACGGGGTGACGCAGACGATCGCACGCGGCCCGATCGCCTTCATGGAAGCGATCAAGCAGTTGGGCACCAACGGAGGGGGGTTCCTCGACCAAAACTCTGCCACCACCTTTGAAAACCCGACAGCGCTCACCAACTGGCTGTCGATCTACCTGCTGTTGTCCATCCCCTTCGCGCTGACGTACACATTCGGCAAGATGGTTGGCAGCATCCGCCATGGAGCAGCGCTCCTCGCGGCCATGGTGCTCATCTTCGGTTCTTGGGTCGCCTTTACCAGTTACGCCGAGCACCAGGGGAACCCGGCTGTCGTGGCTGCCGGCGTTACGCAGCACAACACCGGCAACACCGAGGGCAAGGAGAGCGAGTTCGGTGACACAACCACCGCACTTTTCGGTGTCGCCTCAACGAATACCTCCACAGGGTCAGCTGATGCGTCCTACGACTCGTTCACCCCGATCGGTGGCTTTGGCCTGTTGACCGGGATGATGCTGGGGGAGGTGACCCCGGGCGGGACGGGGAGCGGCATGTACACGATCCTGATATACGCCATCATCGCGGTCTTTATCGGCGGTCTCATGATCGGGCGAACGCCGGAGTACCTGGGGAAGAAGATCCAGTCAAGAGAAGTGAAATTGGCCGGGTTCGCAGCATTGGTGATGCCGATGATCGTGCTAATATTGACTGGCATAGCGGTCTCGGTCCATGCGGGCCGGGTAGGCCCGTTGAACGGTGGCCCGCACGGTTTCACCGAGATCCTCTACGCCCTGACATCGCAGGGCAACAACAATGGTTCCGCTTTCGGCGGTATTAGCGGCAACAACAACTTCTACAACGTGGTCGGGGCGATCGACATGTTGATCGGCCGGTTCGGCATCATGATCCCCTGCCTTGCCCTGGGCGGGATCCTCGCCGCCAAAAATGTTGTGCCGGTATCGCTCGGGACCTTCCGCACGGAT
>DATKHZ010000463.1:0-3522 GCA_035509995.1 Acidimicrobiales bacterium
GAACGGCGAGGTCGGTTTGGCGCGTCCGAGGGACGGGACGTGTCGCCGAGAAGGTCACATTTTGCCTATGGAAATCTCCTCGGAGGCGCGCAAAGATGGTCAGTGCCGGGTACGGCGGCCCCACCCGTATCAGAGGTGCCAGTGTGCCGCGAGGCTGTGACCAAGAGAGCTCTGCGGTGACCAGGCAATCCTCGGGTCCACCGGAAGCTTGGGCCGCAACCTTGCAAGAACCTGGAAAGCGGCTTGAAACGCTGGTCAGGCCGGCTGAACCGGCTGGCGCCTCCTCGAGCGACCTCAACTTCGGCCGAAATGGGCCGATATAGCGGCTGGGATTACAAGCTGGAGTTGCGATGGTCAATGCTCAGCTGCACGGACCGTTGTCGGCACAGGTCGAAACCCTGCACGAGCGCAAGCTCACGTGCATGGACAACCTGCTGTCGGCGACCGATGCCGTCGTTTACTTCAAGGACGAGCGCAGCCGGTTCCTCTACGTCAGCGCTGGTTGGATCGCGAACGTGGCTCCCGGCCTGACAGCGGAGCAGGTAGTCGGGAAGACGGACTTCGACTTTTTCAGAAAGGAGTTCGCGGCTGCCACCTTTGAGGACGAGCAGCGGATCATGCGCAGCGGCGAGCCAGTCATAGCCAAGTTGGAGCAGGACGACCGAACCGGCGAATGGTACTCGTCCACGAAGATGCCACTGCGCGATGGGGGCGGCCAGGTGGTCGGCACGTTCGGGATCGCCCGTAACGTCACCGGGCTCGTCGAAGCGGAAAAGGCGCTCGCTTACCGGGCCCTGCACGACCCGGTCACAGGCCTGGCGAACCGGACCGCTTTCATGGACCGCCTGTCCCAGGCCCTGCTCGCTCTGGAACGCCACCCCTCAGGGCTTGCGGTCCTGTTCGTCGACCTGGACCACTTCAAAGAGATCAACGACTCGTTCGGCCACGACGCTGGCGACCAGGTCCTTGGTGAGGTGGGGCGTCGCCTGCTGCTCCTCGCCCGGAGCGTTGATACCGTCGCCCGCCTCGGCGGTGACGAGTTCGTCGTACTGTGCACGGGCCTTGGCGATGACGATGACGTTGGCCTAATAGCGGACCGGATCGTGCGCGGCCTCCGAATCCCCTACGGGGACCGTGGTCGCGACCTCGTCGTAACCGCCAGCGTCGGCGTCGTTGTCACCGACGACCCGCTGGCCGAGCCCGAGAAGTTGGTGCGCGAAGCAGACGCAGCGATGTACGAGGCGAAGAAAGCGGGCCGTGACTGTTACCGGGCCGATGACTCGGCCCCGCCCAACGCACCAGGGACGCGCAACCTTCGCAGTGAGCTGCGCGCCGCCCTTGCCGGCTCGGAGCTCTTCCTTGTCTACCAGCCGCTGTTTGCGCTGGGGCAACGGTCGCTGCTGGGCGTTGAGGCTCTGGTGCGCTGGAACCATCCCAGACGCGGGGTCCTGCTGCCCAACGATTTCATCAGCTTCGCCGAACAACATGGTTCGATCGCCGACATCGGCTCGTTCGTCTTGGACGAGGCCTGCCGCCAACTGGCGGCTTGGAGGTCGCGGCCCAGCTGGCCCGAAGCTTTCACGATGGCGGTCAACATCTCTGCCCGGGAGCTGTCGGCACCCGGCTTGGCCGAGCGCGTCGCCGAGGTCGTGCGCCGCCATGGCATCAACCCCGCGCGGCTTTGCCTGGAGATCCCCGAGACGGCGCTCATCGTGGATGTCGCCCGAGTCCAACAGACACTGTCTGCCCTGTCAAACCTGGGGGTGCGAATCGCCCTCAACGACTTCGGGACCGGCTACTCGCTCGTCCGCTTGCGCCGTTTGAACGTCGACATTCTGAAGATAGACAGCAGTTTCGTGTCGCAGGTCAACGAGAACCCGCGCGACCGCGAGATCGTCGCGGCGGTGACGGCGATGTCCCACGCGCTCGGCATAACCGTCGTTGGTGGCGGGATCGAAACAACCGACCAGCTCGACACCCTCACGGCGTTGGACTGCGACAGCGGCCAAGGGTTCCTGTTCGCCCGCCCTATGTCAGCGGAGGCGGTTCTCGCCCTCGTGGGCGAGTAGGTAACTGCCGGGGCGCCGTTCGTTGTCGGTGCCCTTCCCGCCTCTTGCGCGGTTGGCCCGGTATCGCTACCATGGGCTAAACAATCGATTGTTTTAGGCTCGGGTCAGACGAGCGAGCGAAGGTTCCACGCGGATGGGTTGCTGGCGTCGATCGTAGGTTTATAGGCACGCCGGTTGAACGCTTCATGGTCAGAGAGGAATTTGCCTTGGACGAACTCGACCTCGTGCGCATGTTCGAGGAGTGCTCCAACGCGGGTCGCTGGGGAGTGGACGACGAACTGGGGACGCTCAACTACATCACCGACGAAAAGAGGCGATCGGCCGCCCAACTCGTGCGCGAAGGCAGGGTCATCGCTATCGGCCAACCACTATCGAGGTTGGCGAGCGCCACAAATGTGCGCCCAGCGACGCATATTATGCTACTCGAGCAGAACCCCCCACTCTCCGCGATCGACTATGTGGGTGTCGCGGCGCATGGCTTCGCCGTCACTCATCTCGATGCTGTAGCACATGTGTTCTGGGAGGGGAAGGCTTATAACAAGCGCAGGTCCGAGGACGTGCTTTCGCAGGCAGGCTTGTCGTTCGGGTCTATACATGCGCAGCGTCAGGGAATTTTTACCCGAGGGGTCCTCTTGGACGTTGCCGCCGCGCGGGGGGCGCCCTGGCTCGAGCCAGACGAGTTCGTGACGGAAGCCGACCTTGAACAAGCCGAGTTGGCTCAAGGGACTTCTGTGGCAAGTGGCGACGCCCTTATCGTGCACACGGGCCTTGAGGCCCGCGTTGCTGCCCACGGGCCCGAAGATCCGTCCCGACGGGCGGGTTTGGACGGGGGGGCGGTGCGCTGGCTCCACCAACGCGAGGTCGCCGTGTACTCGGGTGATTGCGTAGAGCGCATCCCGTACCCGAGCAAACGCGTCCCGCTTCCCCTCCATCAGATCGGGTTGGTGTCCATGGGCCTGTGCCTACTCGACTGCCCGACACTCACCGAGCTGGTTGCCCTGACAAGGGTTCTCGGCCGTGCTGACTTCCTTCTTACCTGCGCGCCAATCGACGTCCCTGGCGGCACCGGAGTCCCCGTGAACCCGCTTTGTGTGTTCTGAGCACAGCAGGCCCGTCGGCGAGGGGCTAGTGCCAATGGACGTAAGCTTGGATGGCAAGAGCGTGATGGTCACCGGAGCCGCGGGTGGTCTTGGATCCGCATGTGCCACCGCCCTGGCCGAAGCCGGCGCAAGCCTTGCTCTATGCGATGCCGACCACGTGCGCCTCGACGCGCTGGCGTCATCTCTCGCGCGTGCTAAAGGGGTTGTAACTGTGATCGAGGCTGATCTTGCCACCCCGGACGGTGCCCGCGGCGCCGCCGAGGCGGCCTATCTGAGTCTCGGTCGTCTGGACGGTTTGGCGAACTGTGCCGGGATCATCCGGACAACCCCATTTACTGAGGTGGAACCGGCTG
>DATKHZ010000464.1:0-4175 GCA_035509995.1 Acidimicrobiales bacterium
ATCCACTCGCGCGTCGTGTGTATGTCCGCTCCGGTCGACAAGTCCATCACGGTGTCGGCACCCCAGCGGGTTGCCCAGCGCATCTTGTCGACCTCTTCTTCGATCGATGAGGTCACTGAGGAATTACCGATGTTGGCGTTCACCTTCACGAGGAAATTGCGGCCGATCAGCATCGGCTCGCTCTCCGGGTGGTTGATGTTGGACGGCAGGATGGCGCGCCCCCTCGCCAATTCCTCACGAACTAGCTCAGGGTCGAGGTTCTCCCTCACAGCAGCAAAGTGCATCTCCGGCGTCACGCGGCCGCGGCGGGCATAGTGCATCTGCGTCACGGTCTTGCCCGGCAGCGCGCGGCGGGGCGGCCGAGCGGTCGGCAAAGCCGCCGGCTCCGCCAACAATTGGCGCCGGAGAGCCGCCCGCCCGTCGTCTCTCGGCTGGCGCGCCCGGCCCTCGACCTCGCCGGTATCGCCTCGCTCTTCTACCCATCGCGCACGCAGCGCCGGTAGACCGGTCGGCGGTCCATCGGGCGAAGGACCGCTTGTGTCGTAGAGGTAAACGGCGCCGGCTCCGCCGTCGATAGTGACCTCCTGGAACGGCACCTCCACGCCCTGCGGGCCATTCTTGGAAACCTTTCGGCGAGCCGTCCCGAGCGAAATTGTTGTCATTTCTCCTGCTCCTTCCATCCAAAGTGGTCGAGAGGCCCTGCCCCGGCGCCGAGGTGCCAGCTGGCACTGCCCTGAATTGCTTGGTGAGCAAAGGTGTTCGCGTGCTCGATCGCGTCTTTTACCGAGAGGTGCCGCGCCAGGCCGGCGGCGATCGCAGCCGAAAAAGTACAGCCAGCGCCGTGCGTGTTCGTGGTAACGATCCTCGGCTGGGTTATTTCCCAGCAGAGCTGGCCGTCCCACACCACGTCCACCGAAACGGTCGGGTCATTGCCGTGGCCGCCTTTCACCACGACGACAGGCGCAAGGTCGCCGAGGCGGCGCGCGGCCTGGCGCGCATCGTCCAGGGTCTCGAGCTTTTCTCCCAGCAGCACGCTTGCTTCGAGAAGGTTCGGGGTGGCAACCGCAGCCGCCGGAAGCAGCACCTCCCGGTACGCGCGGACCGCGCCGTCGTCGGTAAGGCGCCGCCCGGTGGAGGCGACCAGGACCGGGTCCACGACCAGAGCAGGCAGGCTCGGTGCGAGCGCAGCCACCTCCCTGACTATCTCCTCGCTGTACAGGACACCGGTTTTCGCACCTTCAACGGTCATGTCCTCGATGACGGCTTCTATTTGCGCCCGCACGAAAGCTGCTGGCAAAACGTGGACTGCGTTCACCCGCGCCGTGTTCTGGGCCGTAACGCAGGTGATCGCCGTAGTCCCGAATACGCCCAAGGCGGCAAAGGTCCTCAGGTCGGCCTGCACCCCGGCTCCGCCGCCGGAGTCCGACCCTGCGATGGTGAGCGCCACAGGAGGCGTCATCGCTGCACCTCGTCGAGGCGGTGCTGGATCTTGGCGAACGCGGCCGCCGGGTCTGGGGAGCGCAGGACCGGTCCCATTACCGCGACACCCGCCGCACCGTGCTCGAGGCACTCCGCTGCGTTTTCCGCATCGACCCCCCCGAGAGCCCACGTCGGCAACGGGACCGCGTTGAGGGCAGCCGGGCCGAGCGGTGGGCCATAGCCGGGCTTCGACCCGGACCGGTAGATGGGCGAAAGCGTGGCCCACTGGCAACCCTCGGCGCTGGCTCCCGACAACTCGCTGAGGCTGTGGCAGGAACGCCCGACCGGGGCCTGGCTAGCCCCGCCCGGCCAGGGATCAGTCGCTCCGAGGTGGATGCCGTCGCCGGCCCCGCTCCCGGGCCCGGGGCTCTCGATGAGCACCCCGCCGACTGCGTGAAGCAGCTCCGCCAGGTCCTCGGCCAAGCGCCTCCGGTCGCCCGGGGCAGCCTGTTTGTCCCGTAGCCACACGCCACGAGCCCCGCCTGCCACCACCTCGCGCACCACCGCCAGCAATGGGCGGCCGCCTGTAAAAGCAGCATCGGCAACGACAAGCAGCCTCGGGGGCAGCAGCGCTTGGCGCACTCCATGAGCGCTACTCACAGGCGAGCTCACAGCTGCGGCATCCCGTCGGAGGTGGTGCTTGCCTGGGCGTAAAGCCGCCGTGGGATACGGCCCGCCAGGTAGGCGAGGCGCCCGGCTTTCACGGCGTGGGCCATCGCCTCGGCCATGACCGCCGGTTCCCGGGCACGCGTGACTGCCGAGGCGACCAGCACCGCATCGCAGCCCAGTTCCATCGCTATCGCAGCGTCCGAAGCAGTCCCGACACCCGCATCGAGCACCACCGGCACCGCCAATGTGGCCCTGATGAGGGCGATGTTGTACGGGTTGCGGATGCCCATCCCGCTACCGATTGGTGACCCGAGCGGCATGACTGCTGCGCAACCGGCTCCGGCAAGGCGCTGCGCGACGACCGGGTCGTCGTTTGTATAGGCCAGCACCGCAAAACCGGCACGGACCAATAGTTCGGCCGCAACCAGTGTTTCGATGGGATCTGGGAAGAGCGTGCTGTCGTCGGCGATCACCTCGAGCTTGACCCAGTTGGTCTCGAACGCATCGCGCGCCGCCTCCGCCGTCCGCACAGCATCGCGCGCGGTAAAACAGCCGGCCGTGTTGGGCAGGACGCGCACACCCGTTCGTTCGCAAACGTCAAACACCGAGCCGCCAGTCCCGGGGACGATACGGCGCAGCGCCACCGTCACGAGCGCCGCGCCCGATGCCCTAATTGCCTCCTCGAGCTCGGACATGCTTGCCGCCCCGCCAGTCCCCAAGATGAGACGCGGCCCGATTTCTTCGCCCGCGATGACAAGCGGGTCGTCCCGTTCACCCCGTGGGCCGGAGAGCCCTTGGTCAGTTAACTGCTCAACGGTCAAGGGTCAACCTCCTGCAACCGCATGGAGTACTTCCACGCTGTCTCCTTCGGCCAGCTTGGCGGTTGGCCATTCGTCCCTGCGCACCAGTTCGGAGTTGACAGCCACGGCGACTCCCCGCGGCCCGCACCCAAGGTTGCCGACCACGTCGGCGACCGTCGACCCCTGGGCGAGCTCGAGCTGCTCACCGTTGAGGCGCAGCTTCACGGTACCGCTCCTCCTGGGCCACCGATAACGGGCCGTCCATAAAGCACCGTCATACCCGTTGCTCATAGGCTGGCTCGCCGACCCCGAACCGATGCGGCGAAAAAGCTGCCGCCGAGCCACAGATAGTTCGCCCCGAGAGCGCGTCGAAGAGCGCGTCAGCCGTAAGCGGCGCCAGCAGGATCCCGTTGCGGTAGTGCCCGGTAGCAAGGAAAAGGCCCGGCGTCGATGCCTGCCCGAGGATCGGCCCATTGTCCGGCGAGCCCGGGCGCAACCCCGCCGTGGCTTCACTCAGTTCGAGCTCCCCCAGCTCGGGGACCACGGCGACAGCGGCACGGAGCAGGTCGTACACAGCGCCTGCGGTGACGGTCGTGTCGGCTCCGCGCTCCTCCATGGTGGCGCCGACGACCACCTCGCCACTGGCCCGAGGGACCAGGTAAACAGGGCGGCCCTGCGCAATCGCCCGGATGGCCCTTCCGATCACGGGCACTGAGGGATCGGAAACAAGACGGAGGATCTGGCCCTTGACGGGACGGACCGGTGCGACATCGCCGTGCGCCAAGCCGCCGAGCTGACCGGAGCGCCATCCTGCCGCCACCACTACCCTGCCTGCTGCAAGCTCAGTCCCGTCATCAAGCACGACCCCACCTACGCTCTCTGCGGCCGTGCGCCGGACTTCTCGAACCGCGGAGAGCCACAATTGCACTCCGCGCCGAGCAACCGCTTGGGTGAGCGCCCGCAGCAATGCCCTGTTGTCCACCTGATGATCGCCGGCGCTCAGCACACCGCCGGATACGCGAGGGTTGAGAGACGGCTCCAGTCGCCGGCAATCCTGCCCCGTGAGCAGCTCGACATCGCAACCCATTTCGCGCTGGACCGCGAAAGACTCCTCAAGCGCGCGGTAGTCATCGGCATCAAGGGCGACGCTGAGGGTACCGTCCCTTCGTAGGCCCACTGGCAGGCCGCTGTCCTCCTCCAAGGCGGCGGCGTAACCCGGCCATGCGGCGGCGGAGCCTTGCGACAACGCCTGCAGCGTGCCTTCACCCCAGCGTCCCTCGGTCGTCG
>DATKHZ010000465.1:0-3631 GCA_035509995.1 Acidimicrobiales bacterium
CTTGTCGTTGGCCGGTGCCACCTTGTTCCAGCGGTCCTTCTGGCCGATCCCGATGAGGAGCTCGTTGATGAGCGGGTTGCCGAGCCGGGAGACCTGCTTGAACGGCCCGGAGGCCCACTCGCGCCCGCCCTCGTTGTCGCCGATCGACACCTGTTGGCGCGACGCTGTGGTCCACACGCCGATGACGGCGGCGGGGTCGGTCGGGCTCGTCGGTGTCGCGTGCCCCCTCGTCAACTGGTCGATCGGGATTTGCAGGGCCAGGGTGTGGACGTTGCTGGCGGCCAGGGAGTTGACACCTGGCATACCCGCCAAAAGCCCCGCGTGCTCCAGCCCGAACAAGTTGTGCGCTGCAGCGAAAGGCCGGAGGTCGCCGAGGTCGAAAACGGAGCCGAGGTCGACATAAAACGCCTCGGCTCGCTGGCCGGCGAATGCCATGCAGGCATTGTCGTTCTTGCCGACGGAGACGACTGCCTCAGCGGCCAGAGCGGCGTAATTGGGGGTAGACAGCGGCCCGATATTGCAGGGAGGTACAGGGATCTTCTCGCCCAGTACGACGGTCGAGAACGCGTGGGGCCAGGGCTCGTACCTGACCCGGGTCAGGGTGTAGGTCTGCTGCCGGTTCCAGTTGGCTGCCCCCGCGCCCATGAGGGCCGTGATCGGGCCGTCGTTGTACAAGAAGGAAGACGGAATGTTATTTACGGTGGTGAAGCGGAACTGATAGCTGATGTCGGGATAACCGTCACCGTTGTTGTCGATGTGGATCTCGTATAATACCTCGTCGGCAAACTCGTAGAAATTGGGGCCGCCGTCGGGTGCCTCGAGCGGGATGTAATTGGCGATCAACGTCACCGTGCCGGCAACGTCTGGGCTCACGAACGCATAGAGATCCGTTGAGTCGGCGGTGGGATCTTTGGAAATCTGGGGCGCTTCACGATGAGAAGACACGGCTCACCTCGGTTTCAGTTTCGAATGGGTTTTTGTTGGAACTGCTTTGGTCCTGCTTATTTGCGTCAGCCTTTGGCGGTCACTAGGCGAGCTATTGCCTGCGCGACCCCCGGGTCGCGGGCAACAATTTGCGCCGTCCCCTGGTAAAGGGTGATCTCGCCAGTACTGGCGTTGATTATGTGCGCCACTATGGGCCCGCCAGCGGCGACCTCCGGTGAAACCTCGGCACTTCCCGCAGCCCCTGCTTCGGCCGCGGCGCCCACCCCGGGCGAATCCTCTTCCCCGGCGAGCAGGACATTGCCGAGGCCGGGCACCGAGCCCACAACCGCGGCTGCCCCCGCCACCAGAGAGCCTCGCACGAGGAACACACGCCGGCTGATCCCAGCGCGGATCGCCCCCGGGAGCATGGGCGAGCCGGCACCGTCGGTGACGCTCGCTGCTGCGGTACTGCTCGTCAACCTTCGCTTAGTCACGCGCTCTTTCCTCCTCCAACTGTTTCAGCCCCATTCGGTCTCCAGAGGAGTTGCTCATGGCGACTGACCGGGCGCAGCGCTTGACCTACTCCGATTGCCTGCCCCCTGCATTGCTACGGATCAGCGCGCCCGCTCGGATGACACCCGACGTAACTTCTTTTCGGGCCTTACACGATGGAGGTGACCAGCGGGTCAGGACCGACTGGGAGGTAGCCCGGTCGCGACTTGAGCGAAGGCTCTGCCGATACCGCGCCGGGAGCAGCCCCCCGGCTGGAGGCCGCAGCATGGTTGGCCGCGATCGTCGAATCGTCAGATGACGCGATGATCGGCAAGACCCTCGACGGTGTGATAACGGGCCAGCGCAGCGGGTAAGGGCAAAGGGTGAAGGGGGAGACGACGAGCCACCAAGCGAGCCCGGCACTCAAAGTCCTCATCGTCGATGACGACATCACCTTCGCTCGCAGCATGCGCCGGATCCTTACCGGCGCTGGGTACGACTGCAGTGCCGTGGCGAGCGGTGCGGCGGCCCGGCGACATTTGAACGAGGGCGACATCGCTGCGGTACTGTGCGACGTCAGCATGCCCGGCGAGTCGGGCCTCGACCTCCTAGCAAGCCTGGCCGCGGACTTCCCCGAAGTCGCCGTCGTCATGACTACTGGCCTGGACGATCCTGCGACCGCGGCACAGGCGTACGATATCGGGGCCTACGGGTACTTGATCAAACCGTTCACGGCGAACGAGATACGTATCACGCTGGCCAGCGCTCTGCGCAGGAGCGAACTGGAGGCGGCCCGGCGGAGCCACCTTCGCGGGTTGGAGCGCACGGTGGCCCGGCTGAGGCGAGTGCACAGCGCTGTGGCCGATATCGAGGCCGCCGCGACGCTTTCTTCCAGCGACGGCCACACGCTTGCCACCGAGCGGCTATCGAGGGCGCTCTCCCTGGACGACGACGAGCCTCGCCCCCACATCGAGCGGATCAGCCGCATCTCGGCTGTCCTGGCCGAGGCTGTCGGCTTCGCCGGTTGTTCACCTGACGAGTTCCGCCGCGCCGCCACCCTGCACGACGTCGGCAAGGTCATGGTGCCCGAGGCCATCTTGCTTAAGCCCGGGAAACTCACAGCGGAGGAGGACCGTGCCATGCAGCGCCACGCCAGGGTCGGCTACCAACTTTTGGCCGGCTCGACTTCCCCGTTAATGAGGGCAGCTGCCTCTATAGCTCTCAGTCACCACGAATGGTGGGACGGCAGTGGCTACCCACGGGGCCTGCGAGGCGAAGACATCCCTCTCGAAGCGCGGATCGTGGCGGTCGCCGACGTCTTCGACGAATTGACGAGCCACCGAGGCTTCCGTCCGGCTCTCCCCGTCGGCGCTGCCTTCGCCGCGATGACCGAACTGCGCGGCCGCCAGTTCGAGCCACGCCTGCTCGACCTCTTCGGCGGCTTGCTGAGCGAGACAGAAGCGATCAGGGCCTCGTACCCGGACCGGGCCGATGAGCGCCGGATCCGCGTGCTCGTCGTGGACGACGACGAAATTTTCGTTCAGAGCCTGCTGCCGCTCCTCGGCGCTGAGCCGAGCATCGCCATCGCCGGCACCGCCCGCACCGCTGCAGAGGCCGAGCAGGTGGCAAAGGCCAGCGAACCCGACGTGGTCCTCATCGACTTCGACCTGCTGGACGGTGAGGGGGCCAGATTGACCGAGGCCATAAGGGCGCTCGTGCCGGAAGCGCAAACACTCGTGCTCACCGACCAACCGCTGCCGGTAGGAGCGGCCGGCGGCGGAGCCGGTTTCGTGACCAAGAGCGCAACTGTAGACATTCTGATCGAGGCCATCCACTACGTCCACGAAGGCGAAGCGCCCTCGTCCGTCATATCGACGCGCCGCATAGCTTTTCAGCCTCGTCCCGCTAGTTCCGGTTTCGGCTCCGACCTCCGGCCCCGAGAGTTGGAGGTCCTGCGGCTGATGGCCGCCGGAACGTCAAACAAGGCGCTCGCGGCAAGGCTGCACCTCAGCCTCAACACTATCCGGAACCACGTTCAAAGCATCCTGTACAAGCTGGACGCACACTCCAAGCTCGAGGCCGTGGCGACGGCTGTCCGGGCGGGCCTGATCGAGCTTGACGATCAGGTGGGCACGAGCCGATAGGCCCTTCCCGGGCGGCTCGCCCGCCCACCCACCACAATCGGTCAGAGCAAGAACGCGCGTTCGCGCTATCA
>DATKHZ010000466.1:0-4877 GCA_035509995.1 Acidimicrobiales bacterium
ATCGCCGATTTGTCATGAGTTCTGCCACTCAGGTCGCGGCAACCCGTAAGCTCCCGGCACTTGCCCTCTCCTGCCGAGATAGGGGTAACCAGGGGGAACACCTCGCCCTACCGTCTCCAATCGCCGCGCTGCGGCACGCCTGCCCTGTGGTACTCGAAGCGATGATCGGCCCGCTTGCCCTGTTTTATTTGGTGCTGGTGATAGTTGGTTTCAGAGGTGCGCTGATCGCAGCCCTAGTATGGTCGTGCCTGGCCCTTGGACGGAGGCTTAAAAGGGGAGAGCGCGTCTCCACGCTCCTGCTGCTCGGCACAGGTCTTTTGATAATTCGCACCGTGGTGTCCTTCGCCACAGGCAGTGCCTTCTTGTATTTCGCGCAACCAACGGCTGGCATGGTCGTGATCTCTCTTGTTCTCGTGGGTTCGGCCGTAATTCGACGCCCCTTTACACAGCGGTTCGCGCGCGACTTCTGCCCGATCGACCCGGAGCTTCTTTCCCGGCCGTGTATCCACCGGTTCTTCATCCGGATTTCGCTTCTGTGGGCAACAGTCCTCATGGTCAATGCCGGAATTGTGTTTTGGCTCCTTCTGTCCTCGTCGCTCCGCGCATTCGTCCTGGAACGAACGGCAGTCACCTGGAGCCTTACTGGAGCGGCCATCTTCCTCTCAATCACGCGTTTCGTGGCTGCGATGCGCCGAGATGGAGTCACCGTAGAGTGGGGCCGAAATCGCGAACGTGAAGCGCTCGCCGTCGGGTAAGGCCTCGCCGCTTCCTGACAGAACTCACAAGCACTGCCGATGAAGGCTTGACTTCGTCGTGCGTCAGGTTTAGCCTGACTGCTTGTCAGGCTTATCCTGACTGGAGTGGTGGTGAGGAGGCGACGCGTGGCACGTACCGCGGCCGCGGAGAGCTTGAGGTGCTCATTCTGCGGCAAGAGCCAAGACAAGGTTGTCCGCCTGGTCGCCGGGCCAGGCGTTTACATCTGCAATGAGTGCGTGGACCTGTCCAACCAGATCATCGCCGAGGAACTCGCACGTACGACGACGAAGGGGGATGACCCAACAACGCTGAAAGCCTGGGACAGCCTTTCAGACAAAGAACTGCTCGCCGAGATGGTAAGGGCCCACACTGCTCATGAGAACGTTGACCGCGCCGTCGCCCGCCACGTCGTAGAGCTCAGGGCGCGAGGGACCAGCTGGGCGCACATAGGCGAAGCACTCGGTATGACCCGCCAATCTGCCTGGGAACGGTTCTCTGGCGAAGAGTAGACACGCGGCCCAAGCGGCCATTTGGTCCTGCGAAGAGTTCCGTGTCGATTTCGCCGCTGTTCGTCCGTCACTTCGGTGTCAGAATCGAAATGCGATCTGGAAAGGACGGCAGTAATGCGGTACACCCTTCTGCTCCACTATCCCGAGCCGACCGCTGAGGAGCTCGGCCCCGAGGCCCTCGCTGAGGGAATGCGCGCGTATCAGGCGTACGCGAAAGCGCTCGACGACGCAGGCGTGCTGGCCAGCGCCGAGGTGCTGCAGCATTCGAACGCGACCACTACTGTTACGCTCGCCGGCGGTGAGCTGGTCGTGCAGGATGGCCCGTTCGCCGACACGAAGGAGCAACTCGGCGGCACGTTCGTCATCGATGTCCCGGACCTCGATGCCGCGATCGAGTGGGCGAGCCGAGCGCCATCGGTGTCTTGGGGCCACGTCGAAATCCGACCGACCGCGACCCGCTACGTAGACGGCGCGTGGCAGGGCGCACAGCCGGTCAAGTGACCGGCCACGAGGCCGGCTCGGTCGCGGAGCGCGCTGCTCGAGAATCGTACGGCCGGCTAGTGGCGTTGCTCGCGGCGTCGACACGAGACGTCGCGCTGGCCGAGGATGCGCTCGCCGACGCCTTCGAGCGGGCGCTGCGCAGCTGGGCGGCGACGGGCGTTCCCGAAAACCCGCAGGGGTGGCTCGTCACGGTGGCCCGCAACCGCATCCGAGACGTGCTCGCCTCCGCGGCGATACGAACCGCGGCGCCATTGGGCGACCATCCCGCGACCGCGCTCTTCGAGCCCGACCCCGAGGGGATCCCCGACAAGCGGTTGGAGCTGCTGTTCGCGTGCGCGCACCCGGCGATCAACCCCGCGGTGCGGACTCCGCTGATGCTCCAGGTCGTGCTGGGTTTCGAGGCGGACCGCATCGCTCGCGTGTTCGGGGTGCAACCCGCAGCAATGGCACAGCGGCTGGTCCGCGGGAAACGCCGTATCCGCGATGCCGGCATCCCGTTCCGTGTGCCCTCACGAAAGGACCTGCCTGCACGGCTGCCCGCCGTGTTAGAAGCCATTTACGGCGCCTATGCAATCGGCTGGCTCGACCAGCACGAGCGAACCCGTGAATCGATCGCCGATGAAGCCCGATGGCTCGCCGTGCTCACCGCAAGCCTGCTCGACACTGAGCCCGAGGCCTGGGGCCTGGCCGCACTGCTCACGCTCGCACAGTCGCGGGCACCCGCACGAACGAGCGCGCCGTGGCCGCCCCTCGACGAACAGGACACGGCGCTGTGGGACCGCTCGCTCATCGCCGAAGGCGAGGCGCTATTGCGGCGCGCGCACAAACTAGGAGCGCCCCTCGGACGGTTCCAGCTGGAGGCCGCGATCCAGTCCGCCCACTGCGACCGGGCCCGGACCGGGGCCGTCGACCGCGCCACCATCATCCAGCTCTACCGTGGGCTCGTCGTGATCGCACCCACCAGTGGCGCGGTAGAAGCCCTGGCAGCACTCACGGCCCCAACTTGAACACACAGCGGGGAACCCGTGGACGGGCCAAGATGGCGGAGCCCGTTCAAACAGGTTCAAGGGAGGCGTAATCATGTCGTTGCCGGAGGAGTTCGCCCCTAATGGGGGTCGTTCGGAGCCAGGACAGCTTGATGGGGACCTTGTCCGAGAACTGGAAGCGCGGCTGGACCAGGAACAAATTAAGGGCCGACTACCCACTCTCGTGGTAGGTGTCGTCCGGGACGGCGTCCTGGTCTGGTGGGGTACGCGGGGTTCGACGGGCATCGCCGGAGGAGGCCTTGCGACGTCGGCCACGCAGTACAGGATCGGTTCGATCACAAAGACTTTCGCGGCGGTCAGCGTGCTCCGGCTCCGAGATGAGGGGGCGCTCGATTTGAACGACGCCATCAGCATGCACCTCCCGGAGCTCGCTGAGCTCCCGGTCACGATTGGTCAGCTCCTCTCCCATACTGCTGGCCTCCGCGCCGAAACACCCGGGCCTTGGTGGGAGCGTGCGCCGGGGATCCCGTTCAACGAGCTTGTGCCTAATTCGCTGCGGCGGGAGGCCCTGCTCTGGCGCCCGGGTCGACGCTTCCACTATTCCAACCTCGACTACGCAATCCTCGGCGAGCTCATCGCGCGCCATCGCTCGGCCCCGTTTGAGGATGTGGTCCGGGACGAACTGATGAGACCTCTCGACATGCGGCGCACAACCCCGCGCCCGGAGGCCCCCTTCGCCGAGGGCCTTGCCGTCCACCCCCACGCAGACCTCGTAATGAACGAGCCCGAGCACGATGCATTGGCTATGGCACCAGCCGGTCAGCTGTGGTCGACAATCGAGGACCTCGGCCGCTGGTCCCAGGTAATCGCTGGGCGGCGTCCTGAGATCCTCAGAGCTAGCTCGGCTGTCGAGATGGCCGAACCGATCGCACTGATGGACGCCCCGGACAAGCCGTGGACGGGTGCGTACGGCCTGGGCCTGCAGATTTGGAACCAAGGCGGGGTACGCAGGTACGGTCATACAGGCGGCATGCCCGGCCACTGGGCCCTGCTGCTTGTCGACCAGGCAACCAGCGACGTCGTGGTCGCCGTGGCGAACTCGACATACAAAGGGTTCCGCGTCCCCTTTTTCGACGAACTGTTGTCGATGGTGATCTCCCAACAGCCAGGCGACAAGTCACCGTTCCAGCCAAGCCCCGCTGGCTCCCACCCGCAGGCTATGGAACTCCTCGGCACTTGGTACTGGGGACCGGTGGAGTACCGTCTAAACCTTCGGCCAGATGGTCGGCTCGAGATGCGGGGTGTCCCCGAGGGCCGTGACTGCACCTTCCGGCCCGTCGAAGACGGTTACATCGGCGAGTCCGGTTATTTTGACGGCGAACGTCTCAGTCTTCGCCGGCGGAGCGACGGGTCCCTGGACCACCTAGACATTGCATCTTTTGTCTTCACGAGAGCGCCGTACGACGCGAAAGCAGATATCCCCGGAGGCGTCGACGAAAAGGGCTGGCACGCTGGCTAGAGCCAGTCGCGGCCCCAAGCCCCGGCTCCACACCCTGCCAGACAAAGCAGTCTCGAGTCGCCTAACCCCGCAGGCCTGTCAGCGCAATGCCTTCGACGAAAAATCGTTGGGCGAAGATGAAAGCCAACAAGACGGGGAGGGCAAAGACAAAGGCAGCAGCCATAAGGTAGTTGAAGGCGGTGAAATGGAGGCTCTGGTACTGCTGTAACCCCAGGGAGAGGGTGAACAGAGACCCTTTATTGAGGAAGATCAGTGGGGCCAAGAAGTCCGTCCAGCTCGACAGGAACGAAAACAGGGTGACTGTTATGAGGCCCCCCCTGGCGACGGGTATGACGACACGAAGCAGTATCGCCCAGTCTCCGGCCCCGTCGATCCGCGCGGCGTCGATGAGCTCGCCGGGCAACGACCTGAAGAACTGTCGCAGCAGGAAAATGGCGAGGCTGGCTGAAAAGGCCGACGCAATGTACTGGCCGAAGAACGGTGGCACGATGAGGGGCAGCAAAGTCCCGAGGAAATGCAGGTCTCGGTACATCACGTAGAGAGGCACCATGAGGACCTGGAAGGGCAGCATTATGCCCGCGAGTACCACGAAAAATACCAGGTCTC
>DATKHZ010000467.1:0-3051 GCA_035509995.1 Acidimicrobiales bacterium
GGAGGAGAAGTCTTGGTCCACCACAGCGGTCTCGATGGAGGGATGGGCCCCGACCACCTGTACCGGGTTCCGGAGCCCGACCGGTCTTTGAAAGGTCGTGCGCAGGATTTCCAACCGGGCGGCAGCCTCCTCCAAGATGCTGATCACAGCATCATCGCTCCGGTCATCAGGCAGCTCCACGACCAGACGGTGCCGGAGAGGGCGCCCGTACGGCTGAGCGTCGGCGAGCAGCTCGCGCTGCTGTTTTGACATTTCGTAGCCGAAGGGTTCGCTCACCAGCGGTGCCTCGCTCCTATTCACGAGTTCGTCCGAACAAGCGCCGCCCGATCGCGTGCGTGATCGGCAAGCCTAAACAAGCTTCGTCGCGCCACAGAATAAATCACGGGGGTGACCCACAGCCACGGGGTAGTCGGCAAAACGCTCTCAATAGTCCGTTAGTCACGCACAGCCCACAAAACACGGAGCTCCCGCTTTGGGGAGACGCCACCCTGGCGAACCCGGCCGTCCGCTCGAGCTCCCGGCCCCTAGCATAGGCGGGTATGACCGCCGGCGGTTATGAGCTGTCTAGCCAGCAGTCCGGCTGGTGGAACCGTCTGGAACAGACGCCACGGCCGGCCGTCCTCCAATTGGCGCGACGCCTCGGCCCGGACGTGGACGGGTCAGTCCTGTCCGACGGGCTGGCTCGGGCCCTGGCCAGGTATGAGATCGTGCGCACCATCTTCGTACGCTCCGCCGGTCTTCGCTTCCCACTGCAGAGGGTCGCACCCGGCGTCGGAGCGCCCCTGGCCGAGACGGTCGGCGACCTGCTGGCCGCCGCTGAGACAGATGCCGCCGCCTTTGACCTCACTGCCGGGCCGCTCCTGCGAGCCACCCTCGCCCAAGGCGCAGGACAAGCGCACCTGCTCTTGAGCGCCTCCCCGCTGGTTGCTGACCTGGAGAGCCTCCAGCAGCTGGCGGACGAGATTTGCGGAGCCACAGAAGGCGTCGAGGACCCGCTCCAGTTCGTGGATTTCGCCGCTTGGGAGAGCGAGGAGCGAGCCGGCCAGGGCTCCGACACCCGCCCGGCGCGGGCGCATTGGGAAAAGGCGGCAATACGCGAAACGGCTCTGGCCGAGGCGCTGGGAACCTCCCCGCCGACCGCTCCGGCTTTCTTCGCGGCCCGCCGGCACCTGTCCGTACCCGGCCGCGGCCCCGAAGCGCGCTGGCTGGCGGCGTGGGTGCTGGCCGCCGCGTGCTGGACAGGCGAGAGCGAGGTCTGTTCGGGGCTCATCGATCGCGGTCGGGCAAACCCGGACCTGGAGCGAGCCATAGGCCCTTACGCTCGCCCGGTACCCATCAGCGTGCCGGTGGGGCCCGATGACAGTATGGCCGACGTCGCCCAGCGGGCCGCCGCCGCCGCCGCCGCCTCTCGGCGGTTCGCATTGTGGGCTCCCGTGGTCGCGCTTTCGGCGGGGGTCAGCTTCCGAGCGGCCGAGGGCCCCGAAGTGCTCGTCCTGACCGGGTCGGGCTGGTTCGCCCTCGAGCTGTGCTGCACGGGCACGGCTGACGAGATGGGTGCCGAGCTGTGGTACGACGCCGAGGTGGTGCCCGACGACGCGGCCGAGCGGGTGGCCCAGGCGCTGTCCCAAGCGTTGGCGGCGCCCGCCGACGCCAGGGCCTCGGCGGTAGAGCTGATGGGCGCGGCCGAGCGCGAGCACCTCTTGGTCGGGCTCAACCGGCCGGGGCCGACCGAGCCGGACCCGGCGATGGGTGCCCATCGCACGCTCGGCGCAGCCTTGCGGTCGGGGGCGCTGGCCAACCCCGGCGCGGCCGTGGTGTGCGGGGACGCGACGATCGACGGCCCGGAGCTGCGGCGGTCGGCCAACCAGCTAGCTCACTTGCTGCAGAGCCGGGGGGCGGGCCCTGACGTGCCCGTGGCCCTATTGCTGGAGCGCTCGGTGTCCCTGGTCACCGGCCTGGTGGGCACCCTGCTTTCCGGCTCCGGCTACGTGCCCCTCCGCCTCGACGACCCCGACGCCCGTCTCCATGACCTCCTTGCCGGCGCCGGCCATCCCCTGGTAGTGACGGCGTCGGCGACCGCGGCGCGCCTGGCGCTGCCGCCCGAGCGCACGGTGCTGGTCGACGTCCCGGGGGCCCTCGACAACCAGCCCGAGAGTGATCCCGACGACGTCAACGGGCCCGACGACCTGGCTTACCTCATCTTCACCTCAGGTTCGACGGGTGCCCCCAAGCCTGTCGCCGTGAGCCACGCCAACTTGTTGCATTACGCCACCGCGGTTACCGCGCGTCTCGGAGCCGGGCCCGGGCGCCGTTGGGCGTCGCTCACCAGTGCCAGCACCGATCTCGGCAACACGGCCCTGTTCGGCGCGCTGCTCGGCCGCGGGTGTCTCGACCTCGTGCCCACGGCGGTGGCTGCCGACCCGACGGAGCTGGTCGATTATCTGGCCGCCCACCAGGTGGACCTGGTCAAGCTCACACCGTCCCAGTTGAGCGCGGTCGTCGCCGCCGGTACCGGCCACCTCGGGGGAGCCGGGCTGGTGGTTGGGGGTGAGCGCCTTGAGTGGGAATTGGTCGATCAGGCTCGTGGCCGGGGCGCCACGCGCATCGTCAACCACTACGGGCCTACGGAAGCGACAGTGGGCGCGCTCACCTATGAGGTCGGGCAGGACGTCTCGGGGGCTCGCAGCGTGCCCATCGGCCGGCCGCTGGCCGGCGTGTCTATATACGTGCTCAACCAGCACGGGGGCCCTGTGCCCTACGGGGCCCCGGGGGAGCTGTGCTTGGCGGGACCAACCGTGGCCCGTGGCTATTGGGGCGAACCGCCGGGTAGCGCCGAGCGCTTCCGGCCCGACCCCTTCCGGACCGGCCAACGTATGTACCGCACGGGAGACCAGGTGCGCTACCGGCCGGACGGCAACGTGGAGTTCCTGGGCCGCCGGGACGACCAGGTGAAGATCCGCGGCTACCGGGTGGAGCCAGGTGAGATCGAACACGTCCTGCTCCAGGATGCGTCGGTAGCCCAGGCGGCCGTCGTCGTGCGTGAAGACCACC
>DATKHZ010000468.1:0-11377 GCA_035509995.1 Acidimicrobiales bacterium
GTCGCCATTGTCAGTGCGGCCTGGTTCGTGGACCGGGCCGGCTCCGGGCCAACCGGCTGGGTTTTGCAGGTGGCGCTCATCGTGCCGCTTGTTTGGAGGCGTCGTTACCCGGTAGCGGTTTTCACCATCATCGCCCTAGTCGCCCTGGTCCAGTGGGCCATCGGTGTCGAAATGGTCGGCGACCTGGCCCTTCTCGTGTCCCTTTACACCCTGGCCAGCCACCGGTCTCGGGTCGTGGCTACGGCCGGCGCAGCGCTGGTCGAGGTGGGTGCCATTATGGCATCCTTCCGCTGGAGCCTGGCCGGCAGCTGGCCCCGGTCCCTGGTGTTCCTTTCCGGCCTGGTGGCGGCCGCCTTCCTCCTCGGGACCAACCTCCGGTCCCGCCGGAGCCGGCTGGCCGCCGTCACAGAGCGCGCCGAGCGCCTCGAGCGGGAGCGCGAGCAGCAAGCCCTCATCGCCGCCACCGCCGAGCGGACACGCATTGCCCGGGAGATGCATGACGTCATCGCCCACAGCCTGGCGGTGATGATCAGCCTGGCGGACGGGGCAAGCGCCAAGCTCCGCTCGGACCCCGAACGGGCGAGTACGGCGATCCAGGACCTGTCCCGGATCGGACGCCAAGCATTGGGCGACACCCGGCGTCTGCTGGGAGTACTGCGCGACGACGGCGTCCCCGAAGCGCTGGCGCCGCAACCCGGCCTGGCCCAGATCGACGGGCTGCTGGCCCAGATCCGCACCACCGGGTTGGCGGCGTCGTTGGTCGTCAATGGCGAGCCCCGCCCTCTGCCACCGGGAGCCGAGCTCTCGGTTTACCGGATCGTGCAAGAGGCGACCACCAATTCCCTCAAACACGCCGCCGGTGCCACCAGCGTGGCCGTAACCCTGGACTACGGCCCCAACCTGCTCGCAATTTCGGTGCAAGATAATGGGCGGGGACCGAGCCGGGGCACCGACCGCCCTCCTAGGGGCACCGGGCACGGGTTGTCAGGTATGAGCGAACGGGCCGCCGTTTACCGCGGCACAGTCGTCGCAGGCCCTTCCGGCGGCGGCTGGTTGGTCGAAGCTCGCATCCCGATCGGGCCCGCTCGCCGGCCTCCCCGCTCACCTGGTGGTGGCCGTCCAACGGTGGGACCGGAGACGGTGCGCGCCCAGGACGAGAGGCCCCTAAGCCAGCCGATCGCTCCCTTGCCGCTGGCTAGTGCGCCTGGGCAGAGCATGTGAAGACGACCGTGATCCTGGTCGACGACCAGCCCCTCCTGCGCGCCGGGTTCCGGATGGTGCTCGAGGAGGAACCCGACCTGAGCATCGTCGGAGAGGCCGAAGACGGGGCTGAGGCCGTCCGCCTCACCGCCGAGCTGGTACCCGACGTGGTGCTGATGGATATCCGCATGCCGGGTATGGACGGGGTGGAGGCTACCCGCCGCATCGTCGAACAGACCCCGCAGTCGCGGGTTTTGGTGCTCACCACTTTCGACCTTGACGAGTACGTATTCAGTGCCTTGCGCGCCGGCGCAAGCGGCTTCGTACTCAAGGACGTGCTCCCGGCAGAACTAGCCCGAGCTATACACGCCGTGGCCAACGGGGACGCGGTGGTCGCCCCGAGCGTCACCCGTCGCCTTCTGGACAATTTTCTTCCCCATCTCCCAGGGCCGGGCCACCCCCCGGATGCCAGTAGCGACGCCAGGTTCTCAACGCTTACCGATAGAGAGCGGGAGATCCTGGTCGAAGTAGCCCGAGGGCTCTCCAACGCCGAGATCGCCAGCAAGCTTTTCCTGGCCGAAGCAACGGTTAAGACCCACATGGGCCGGGTGTTGTCCAAGCTTGGCTTGCGTGACCGTGTCCAGGCCGTCGTGTACGCCTATGAGATCGGGCTGGTCCGGGCCGGTCAGGGAACTTAGCGCTGAGCCGCAAGGCGGTGCTGACACATAGCGGGCACCGGCGGTGCTTAAGGGATGATGGCGATGGTACGGATGCAGAGAGCCCCGAGGGCCGCGCCGGTGGCACAACGAGCGCAACACGACGACGAGCGGGCGTTCGAGCGCTTCTTCGCCACCCATTACGAAACAGTGGTGACGATCGCTTACAAGGTCCTGGGGGACCGCCAGGGCGCCGAAGACGTGGCCCAGGAGGTCTTCCTTTCTTTTCATGGGCGGGTTGACCCCTCGGCGGAATGGGCGCCCGGATGGCTCTGGGCCGCCTCCGCCCATCGGGCGCTAAATATGGTCCGGGGCTCCAAGAGGCGGCGTGACAGGGAGCTGCGAGTGTGCCCGGCGACCCCGGGGCCCGACCCGGCGGACAGCGCCGTCGCAGCCGAACAACGCCGCGTTGTCAGGGCTGCCCTGGCCCGCCTCCCTCAACGTCAGGGCGAGGTCCTGGTCATGCGGGCCAGCGGTCTCAGCTACGCCGATATCGCCTCGGCCGTCGGGGTACAGCCGGGAAGTGTCGGCACCCTGATATCCCGCGCCCAAAAATCGTTACGAAAGGAGTTGACCCGTGCCCAAGCATCCCTCTGACGGGACGTTGCGACGTCTGTTGGACGAGCCTGTCGCTGTCGCTGTGGCCGACGAGGGCCACGCGTCCCACTGCCTGCGATGCCAGACGGTCCTGGGCGTCATGCGTGAAGACGACGTCTCCGTGAGCGTGGCCCTTGGGGGAACGGTCGAAATCACACCAGCCGCGGTCGCACTCGAGCGTCTCCGTGCCGTCGAGAGGACGGGCCTCAGCGACCAGACGGGGCCAGTCGACCCTCCGCCCCGCCGTCGGCTGCTCCGTCCAGTCACGGTGATAACTTCCGTGCTGGTGCTTGCGGGAGGGGCGACAGCCGCGGCGGCCACTGGCCTGGTGCCCATCTTCGCGCCCGAGTCGGTTGCCCCAGTTGTCATCCAGGCTGGGGACATCGCCAGCCTGCAGGCGCTTTCCCGGTTCGGTAAGGTCACGGGCACCTCGGGGTTGGACCTGACGCCGGAGAGCTCCGCCGATGCCCTGGCGTCGGCGGCCGGGTTTGCCGTTCCGACCGTGACGGTCCCGGAGGGACTAGCCGCCGGCTCGGCCTCTTACTGGCTGGTCGGCCCTGACTCCGCGCAGCTCCAGATCTCCGTAGCGAAGGCGGAGCAAGCCGCGACCAAGGAGGGGGTGACCCTTTCGCCGGCTCCGCCGGGTGTGGACGGTTCCATCCTGCAGGTGGCCACGGGTGCCGGCGCCCTGGAGGTTTGGGGCTTGACCCTCCCGGGCGGGATATCTTCGAGCGGTGGGCTCTTCGGCCACAGTTCGAGCCGTGTAAGCGCCGGCCCGAACGGCGCCGCCCCCGCCGGGCCCGCCCCAGGCGGTACTGGTCCGGTGGTCTCCGATCTACCTCAGCTGGCCGTGGCCGAGGTGCAGGGCCCAATGGTGTCCTCCTCGGGCGCGGACCTCAACACGTTGGAGGCCTATCTGCTGTCCCAACCAGGGGTGTCCCCTGAACTCGCTGCCCAAATTCGGGCCATCGCCGACCCCAGCTCGACGCTGCCCATCCCGGTCCCGCCTGGCGCCAGTAGCTCCACCGTCCAGCTCGACGGGCACGCCGCTGTTGTCCTCGCGGCCGGGAGCGAGGGGAACGTCGTTGTATGGGCAGAGAACGGTCGCCTGTTTGCCGTGCTCGGCCAGGCCGGCACCCCAGACCTTTTAGACGTGGCCCGCCAAATTGCCTGAAGTGGCCAGGGGCGTCGCTCCTGTCGAGGCCCTGAGCCCGCCGCTCTCCTGGAGGTCGGCGGGCCAGTCCCGCATAACCGGTGGTCGCCAACGGCCGTCGCGCCCAAAGGGTGACCGCCATCGGTAGCCGGGCCCGCACCGATGCTGCTCGCACCGATGCCGCCCGCAACGATGCCGCCCGCAACGATGCCGCCCGCACCGATGCCGCCCGCACCGATGCCGCCGACGCCGCCGGCAGCGGTGCCGCCCGCAGCAACGGGAATTTAGGCGTGGCCCGGGACGCCGTTTGGTGCTCGCGCCTGAGCAAGTCGTACGGGCAGCGAGCCGCCTTACGCTCCGTGTCGCTGCGCATCGCGCCTGGCGAGGTCGTCGGTTTGCTCGGCCCCAATGGCGCTGGGAAGTCCACGCTGGTGAAGATGTTGGTCGGTTTGGTCAGACCGGACAGCGGCGAGGCCCTCGTCCTGGGTGCCCCCTTGGGTCGTCCCGAAGCCCGCCGTGACATCGGCTACCTGCCTGAACTGTTCCGCTACCAGCCCTGGCTGAGCGTCGCGGAGGTGCTCGGGCTCCACGCCAGGCTGTGCCCGCTCCCCGCTGCCGACCGGGCCGGGGAGGTCCGAAGGGTACTCGCCAGGGCGGGACTGGCCGACCGCGGGCCAGACCGCGTGGGGAGCCTGTCGAAAGGCCTGCAACAGCGGCTGGGCCTGGCCGTGGCCCTCTTGGGGAAACCCAGCCTGTTGTTACTCGACGAGCCAACCTCGGCACTCGACCCGACAGGTCGAGCGGATGTCCGGGCCCTCATCGATGAGTGCCGGGCGGAGGGCACGACCGTGCTGCTCAACTCGCACATGCTCAGCGAGGTCGAGCGCTCCTGTGACCGGGTCATCGTCCTGGACCGGGGGAGGGTGCTGGCCGACGGCCCCCTCGGGGCTTGGCTCGACCACGACATGCTGCGAGTGCGGCTAGACAGCGACGCGGCCCCCTTCGTCACGTGCCTGGCCCGCTTCGGGGCGGTGTCGGCTCACGCACGGGAGCTCACCGTTGCGTCGGTGGCCATGAGCATGGTCCCCGACGTGGTGGCGACCCTCGTAGGGGCGGGCGCCCGGGTCGTCAGCGTGGAGCCCGGCCAGGTCAGCCTGGAGGAGAGGTTGCTCGAATTGTTGGCCCGCAGCAATGAGGAGCACCGATGACCAACATCTTGATTTTTGCCCGCTTGACGGTGCTGGAAGCGGCGCGCCGTAAGGTCCTGTGGGCGCTCGTTGGCATGGCCGCCCTAATAATCGGGCTGTCTTTCTGGGGTTTCTCCCGCCTGCCGGCGGTACACGCCTTCGGGACGCAGCTCAGTGCGGCGAACTCGCACCTGGCTACTGCCCAGTTGCTCGGATTTGTGCTCTTTGCCTTGAGCTTCGTCGGCGCCCTCGGGATGTCCTTTGTCGCCGCCCCCACCATCGGCGGCGAGCTGGAGTCGGGGGTCGCCCTTAGCCTTCTCGCCCGGCCGGCGAGCCGCTCGGAGGTCCTCCTCGGGAAGTGGCTGGGCCTGGTCAGCCTGGCGGTCGTCTACGTAGTACTGGTCGCCGGGGCCGAGATTGCCGCCGCCGAAACAGGTACGGGGTACCGGGTGCCTGACCCGGTGACCGCCGTCGCCCTGTTGGCAGCGCAGGCAGTGGTCCTGCTGAGCCTGGCCCTGCTCCTCAGCACCCTGCTATCGGCTATGGCCGCCGGCGTAGTTGCGGTAGGCCTCTTCGGTACCGCCTGGGTGGCCGGTTTGGTCGGGGACATCGGCCAGACCCTCCAAGACTCCTCGGTGGCTGAAGTCGGCACGGTCGACCACTTGCTGCTGCCCACCGATGGTCTTTGGAACGGCGTCATGAACGCCATCGACCAGACGAGCCTGATGACCTCCTTCTCTGACCGACTGGTCGGGAACCCGTTTTTCCAAACCAGCGGTCTGACCATCACATACCTTCTCTGGTCGGCGGCGTGGCTCCTAGCCGTGGTGGTCGCCACCCATCTACGTTTCTCCCGCGTCGAACTTTGACCAGAACGCCTGGAGCCCAGCCCCGGCGCCTCAAACGGCGATCACGACTTTGCCTCGGGCATGACCCTCTTGCGTGTAACGGACAGCCGCCGCGGCCTCGTTCAACGGGTACGTCCGGTCGACTGCCGGCGTGACCTTCCCTGCCTCGAGGAGTTCCCCGAGGACCGTCAAGTCTTTGGAGTTCTCCGACGTGGTGAGCAGCCGCAGCTTTTGGCTGACCAACGCCGACAGCAGCGGTGCCCGCAGCAGCCGGTCGATCCCCCCCAGCCAGCGGCCCCCGGTCTCGCCTCCCACGATGACCAGCGTTCCGCGACGAGCCAGCGATCGACGGAGCCGTGACAAGGGGCGGTTGCCTCCGGTGTCGATAATGGCGTCGAAATGGTACCCGTCGTAGGCGTAGTCCTCCTTCGTGTAATCGACTACGTGGTCGGCGCCTAGGGCCTGGACCAGGTCAACCTTGTCTGTCCGGCATACACCGGTGACCTCGGCACCGAGGGCCTTGGCGATCTGTACGGCGAAGCTGCCTACTCCGCCCGATGCACCGATGACCAGCACCTTCTGGCCGGCTTTCACCCCGGCGCGGTCACGCACGGCCTGCAATGCGGCGAGGCCCGAAACGGGGACGGCTGCCGCCTGGTCGAAGGACAGGTTTGCGGGCTTGCAGGCCAGCTTCCCCGGCTTCGCACACACGTACTCGGCGAATGATGCCTCACAGGTCCCGTAGACATCGTCGCCCACCTTGAGCTCGGTGACGTCCTTGCCCACGGCCTGGACCGTCCCGGCCAGGCTCCTTCCCGGGTTAGCGGCCTTGGGCCGGCGGAAACCGAAGCCCATTACGCGCATCGGATAGGGAAGGCCGGCCATGATGTGCCAAGTGCCCCGGTCCACACTGGCGGCGCGTACGCGCACCAGGACCTCGTCGTCTGCCACCGTAGGCCTGGCAACGTCGGTGAGCCGCAGCACTTCTTCGGGTGCAGCGCCGTATTGATCCTGGACGATCGACCTCATTGTTTCGATGATCGCTTGGGCGGGCCTCGGTGGTTGGGTGGACGTTGCGGTCTTCATGGTTCTCCTGGCACTGTTGGTTCGAACGCTTACGATGTAAGTTCAGGCTACACTTACGACGTAAGGTTGTCAACGCCCAAAGGAGGTCGACAATGGCGCCGCCGCGCAAATCTCCGACCGAGCGCCGCGAGCCGCTCAACCGCGCCCGCGTCCTGCATGCCGGGGTTACCTTCGCCGACAAGAAGGGGATCGGGCTGCTCAGCATGCGCAAGCTCGGCGAGGCGCTGGAGGTCGAGGCAATGTCGCTGTACAACCATGTGGCCAATAAGGACGAGCTGCTCGACGGGATGGTCGACTTGGTCTTCGCCGAGATCGAGCTGCCCGTTGGAGCCGACTGGACGACGGCCATGCGCGAGCGGGCGCTCTCGGCCCGCCAAGCTTTGGCGCGCCATCCCTGGGCGATTGCTCTGATGTCGACGCGGAGCTCGCCCGGCCCGGCCACATTGCGCCACCATGACGCAGTGATCGGGTGCCTGCGTGGAGCGGGGTTTTCCGTCGCGATGACCGCGCACGCCTTCTCCTCTATCGACTGCTACATCTACGGCTTCGCATTGCAAGAGGCCACGCTTCCTCTCGGCGACACCGAAGAGGAGACCGCGGAGGTAGCCCAAATGATGTTGAAGCAGCTCCCCGTCGAGCAGTACCCTCACCTGGCCGAGCTGACGCTCGAGCACATTCTTCAGCCCGGTTACGACTATGGCAACGAGTTTGAGTTCGGGCTCGACCTGATCCTCGACGGCCTCGAGAGGGCGCGTCACATGGTTCGGCCCGTGCCGGGCCCGTGACCGTATGGCGCCCCGTGACACCCTCGTGACCGATGTGACCCCGCCACGCCCTGGTGACCGATGTGGTCCCGCGACGCCGTGGTGACCGATGTGATCCCGCGACACCTTCGTCGGTCACCGCTGGGGCGATTTTTTTGCACCAGCGTCAGTGATGCCGCCTGCCCGGAACGGATCGGTCACCCCCCGTGAAAATTTGGCGGCGGCGGGGGTCCTCCCGGGGCCGGCCAACAGCTATCGTTGCGGGCCGGAAGGCCGCTCTCAGCGTCCTACGGGGAGGTCGACAACCGATGAAGAGCGCCTGGGACCGAGCCCCGGCCGACTGGCCCACGGGCCAGCCGGGCGAACCGGGCAAGCCGGGCGAGTTGGCCGAGCGGGTCTATACGTCACGGCTCATCGGTGCCGAGCCCCAGTTGGTTATGCATGGTGGTGGGAACACGTCGGTGAAGCTGCAGGTGACAAATGTTCTCGGTGTTGTCGAGGATGTTCTCTACGTCAAGGGGTCGGGGCGCGACCTAAGGGGGATCAGAGAAGTCGATTTCGCGCCTCTGCGCATCGAGCACCTGCGCGCGTTGGCCCGGCTGGAGCATCTTGGCGACCTGGAGATGGCGAGACAATTCCAGCTGGCATCGGTGGAACCGAGCGCTCCGGCCGCTTCGGTCGAGTCGATACTGCATGCGGTGCTGCCGCATCGGTATGTCGACCACGCCCACGCCGACGCCGTCGTCACGTTGACCAATACGCCATCGGGGCGCGACCACCTCAGATCAGCATATGGCGACCGCGTGATCATTGTCCCTTACGTCAAGCCAGGTTTCGACTTGTGCCGCGCCACCGCTCAGCTAGTCCGTGACGAACTGAGCCCTACGACGGAGGGGATCATCCTGATGAGCCACGGGCTCATCGCTTTCGGCGAGTCGGCCCACGAATCTTACGAGCGCCTCATCGACCTCGTCACGGTCGCAGAGGACTACCTTAAGGGCCACAATGCTTGGGAACTACCGGCATCTTCGGCCTCATCGGACGAGCCCGAAGCGCTCCAGGTGGCAGAGCTACGGCACAAGGTTTCGACGGCGGCCGGGACACCGCTCATCATGCGCTGGCACGGCGACGCGATCGCCCGGGACTTTGCCAACCGGCCCGACGTAGGTGAGCTATCCCAGCGAGGCCCAGAAACTCCAGACCACGTGCTGTTTACCAAGCGGGTGCCGCTAGTGGGGCGGGATGTCGACGAATATGCCGAACGTTACCGGGCCTATTTCAACGAGCGCGCCGCCACCGCCGTCAGGGAGCCGCCCCTGCGGATGCTCGACCCCGCGCCTCGAGTTGTGCTCGACCCGGATTTGGGCCTTTGTACCGCCGGGCAGACCGTCGCCCTCGCCCAAGCTGCAGGTGACATTTACCTGCACACGATCGGGGCGATTACCCGTGCCGAGGCCCTCGAGAGCTGGAAGCCGCTCACAGCCGCACAGATCTTCGAGGTGGAGTATTGGGAACTCGAGCAGGCCAAGGTATGGCGGAAGGGCTCCCCGCTCGAACTGGCAGGCGAGGTGGCCCTCGTGACCGGCGCCGCATCCGGCATCGGTCGCGCCATCGCAAAGCTGTTGCTTGAAAGGGGAGCAGCCGTCTGCGGTATCGACAAGAGCGATCAGGTCACAGAGACCGGGCAAAGCCCCGCCTACCTCGGTGTGGTTTGCGACCTGACGGACGAGGCGGCGGTCCGGCGCAACTTGGACCAGGCTGTGCGTTCTTTCGGTGGTATCGACATCCTGGTGTTGAACGCCGGTGTGTTCCCACCGAGCACCCGGGTCGAAGCAATGGGTTCGGCTGACTGGAGGAAGATCTTTGCGGTCAACCTCGACTCCACCATGGTTCTGATGGCTATGGCGCACCGCTACCTGCGGCTGGCGCCGAGGGGCGGCCGGGTACTGGCCGTGGGCTCGAAGAACGTCAGGGCACCGGGCCCGGGCGCGGGTGCCTATTCCGCATCCAAGGCCGCCCTGACCCAGCTATGCCGGGTGGCGGCCTTGGAGTGGGGAGGCGACGGGATCCGCGTAAACGTGCTTCACCCCAACGCTGTCTTCGACACCGGGATCTGGAGCGACGAGGTCATCGCGCAGCGTGCCAAGCAGTACGGCGTGAGCCCGGAGGAGTACCGGCGCCGGAGCGTGCTCGGCGTCGAGGTGACGAGCCGGGATGTGGCAGAGCTCGCCGTCGCCATGTGCGGCCACATTTTCGCCAAGGTAACCGGGGCTCAGGTACCTATCGACGGGGGTAACGACCGGGTCATCTGACCGCCCCGCTCAGGTACCTATCGACGGGGGCCAGCGACCGGGTCATTCGGGTCATCTGACGGTCCCGCTCAGCTCGCCTAACCGCAGGAGTAATCGACGTCTACGCGGGTTGGTGAATTGCTCGCGTACCCATACTGCACGAGCCAGGGCGCCCCGCCGGCGAAGCCGATCGGCCCCGACCCGAGCGTGGAAGGGTCGCCCGCCGACATCGCCCGTTGGCAGTACGACTGGGCACTGTAATAACCGTCGCTCAAATTGAGTGCTCCGGCGACCCACAGCGGCGTCACTCCCGGGACTAGGTAGGAACCCGTGATCTTGCCCCATTGGTACCAAGTGCAATAGATCCCGGCGACGCCGCCCGCCTCCTTGATTGCAGCGAGCGCTCCTTGGACTATGGCCGCGTTGACCGGCTGGAACGCCGCCGAAATGGGCCAGCCCTCGGCGGTCTCGACGTCCAACCACCACACCTTGGGATCGCCGCCCTGTGCCTTGACAAAAGCGATGTCCGCCTCGGCGTAGTTGTAACCCCAGTCGTAGCCCTCGCATTCACTGTTGGTACTGGCGCAGGACGCGGCAGGCCCCGTCGACTCCAAGGGGACCGGTTGGCCCCCCGGCGCCGGCCCAAGGATGATGTAAACGGAGAGGTTATTGCCTGCCCAGGCCGCCTCGGCCGCAAAGCAACTGTTCAGGGTGCCGATAGTCCCGTTGTTGACCCCGACGACGGCATATGTGGAGGCTGCGGGGAGCGGCTTGGTCTGAGCTGAGGTCCTCGAAATGCACTGGGGCCAGGAGACGTCGTACCCGCTGGCCCCGCTGGGATAGGGGTCAGCGGCCGAAGGTGTGGGCGGAGGCGGCGGATAAGGCCTCGCTACCAGGCTGGCCGCCAGCGCGACGTAGAAGTACCCGGTGGACGTGTAGTCCCCGTTGCGGGCAACGAGGGCGAACGCGACCGTGCGCTTTACGACGCTCGGGTTGGCCCCGATAGTGACGTTGGCCGAGTAGTTCCCTCCCTGGCACGCCGTGGTCGGGTTGTGCGAGTACACGACGGGGAAGGACTGGTTCGACAGCAGCAGGAGCTGGCAGGTATTGGCGTTCTTCACCGTCCCGCTCACGAGGACTTGGCCGCCGGGCGGTCCCAAGGCGCTCGGCGTGGCGCGGGCGGACAGGACCGTGGGCACTAGCAACGGCTCGAGCGCGACGTAGAAGTACCCCCTCGACGTGTAGGTCCCGTCGCGTGCGACAAGGGCGAACGCGACCGTGCGCTTTGTCGCGCTCGGGTTCGCCCCGATAGTGATATGGGCCGAGTAGCTGCCGCCCCGGCACGCCGTGGTCGGGTTGTCCGCGTAGACGACGGGGAAGGACTGGCTCGACAACAGCACGAGCTGGCAGGTGTTGGCGTTTTTGACCGTCCCGCTAACCAGTACGTCGCCGCCGGCCGGCCCCAAGGCGCTCGGCGTGGCTCGGGCGGACAGGACGCTGGGCACTAAGAACGGCTCGACCGCGACGTAGAAGTA
>DATKHZ010000469.1:0-2516 GCA_035509995.1 Acidimicrobiales bacterium
TCGTTGAACACTGGGACGTGATCCAGGAGGTTCCCAAGAAGGCCGCCAACACGAACGGGATGTTTTGACACGAGGGCAGTACGTCATTCACATGCCCTGCAACGGCGACATATCCCGGGATCGACAGCTACACGCCCGTGAAATTGCTGGCCTTCCTCGTTTCACGGTTTCGATCGAGGAGCGCCATCTGCGATTGCCGTGAGCCACTGCTGCATGAGCTGCTGCTCAGGTGCTGAGAGCGGCGAGCCTTCGACCGCTAGCTTACTCTTTAGCGTCGCCGCAACTGCCGCGGTCGTCGGCTCACCTGCTTCGGCTAGCCGACGGGCACTCATTGGTGAGGGGTCAGCCACAGTGACTGCCGCGATAACTGCCTCGCGCAACTGCGAAGCGAAGGCATCGTCGCCGAACAATTCGGGCTGCGATATGGCCGACAATGCGGCGCCAGTCGTCGCGGCCATGACCATTTGTGCCGCCCGATCGGCAGACACACGCAACTGACCGCGTCCCGCGCCCAGCTCCATCCGCTCTCGGAGCATCTGGTAGGCGCTTTGGAAAGACGCGCTGTTCGCTCCAATCCCCGGTGACCACATCAGCTTGTAGAAGTTCCGGTTCTCGCGTGCGAACTCGAGGTGGTTGTCCCAACCCGCTCGGATGTCGTCGGCCACGTGCTCGTGCACCACTGCCGCCACGGTGCGCTTGGTCTCGAGGAAGGCTCCCCAACCGAAATCGACGACGGCGGCTAGCAATCCCTGCTTATCTCCGAAGTGGTGGTAAAGCGTCGGCGCGGTCACGCCTGCGGCCTCACAAGCGGCGCGTGTCGAGATATCGACGTCCGCGGCGTTGGCAAGCAAACCGGCGGCCGCCTCGACGATTCGGGTTCGCACTGCTGACTCAGTCAGAGATCGACTCCTTATAGCGTTCCTACCCTTGACAGTATAGCAGAGCTACCGTAAAAGTACTTTGTATAGCAACGCTATAGAAGCCACCAAGGAGGAGTCATGATCGTCATCACCACCCCCACAGGCCAGATTGGCCATCAGGTCCTTGAAAACCTCCTGGATAGCGACGAGGAGCTCCGCGTCATCGCACGGGAAGCATCTGTGCTGTCCGACGAGGTCCGAGACCGCGTCGAGGTCGTCGAGGGCTCCCACAGCGACGCCAACGTCGTGCACAGGGCATTTGCCGGGGCCGACGCCGTGTTCTGGCTGGCGCCGCCGGATCCGCAAGCTCCCTCGGTCGAAGCTGCGTTCGTCGACTTCACCCGGCCTGCCGCCGAAGCCTTGAGCAGGTACAACGTCGGACGCGTCGTTGGTGTGACGGCGCTCGGCCGGGGCACGCCATGGGCAGACAAGGCCGGCTACGTCAAGGGTTCCTTGGCCATGGACGACCTGATCGCCGCCAGCGGGGCGTCTTACCGGGCACTGACCAACCCCTCGTTCATGGACAACACCATTCGTCAGGTCCCCTCGATCAAGAACCGGGGGATGTTCTTCTCGCCGATCGCAGGCGATCGAAAGCTGCCGACCGTCGCCACCCGCGACATCGCTGCCGCTGCCGCACGCCTCCTCCTCGACGAGAGCTGGGACGGGTTCGGCGAGGTGCCGCTCCTTGGTCCAGAGGACCTGTCCTTCGACGACATGGCCGAGATCATTTCCGAGGTGCTCGGCACCACGGTGCGCTTCCAGCAGACCACCTTCGAGGCCTACAAGGACCGTTTCATCAGCTTCGGGATGTCAGACGCCATGGCCCAAGGCATGACCGACATGGCACGGGCGAAGAACGAAGGAATCGACAACGCGGTTCCGCGCACTCCAGAGAACTCGACGCCTACCAGCTTTCGCCAGTGGTGCGAGGACACGCTCAAGTCCGTCGTCGCCGAGACAGTTGCCTCCTGAGCCCACCCCTGAGCACTACCGTCCCAAGTGTGACCAAATGAAGATGAGCGCACTCAAAGGACGAAGGCCAGCATCGTCACGGAGCCGAGACAGAGGCCTTTACTTGGGCCCAACTTCAACGGTGGCGCCAAGTTCGGCGAGCCGTCGGGTGTCATCGTCGTCGAACAAACCCGCCTGATCTGCCTGGTGAGCCTGGTACGCGTTAATGATGGCATAGATCTCGCTCCCGTCCACCGTCTCCTTTTCTTGCAGGAGGTCGATCAGCCGGTAGAGCGCTCGGTGATGGGTCGACAGGAGGTCGGTGGCGCGCTGCTCGGCCTGGCGCAGCAAGCGGGAAACCTCTTCGTCAATGACGCGCTGGGTCTCCTCGGCATGGGCCCGGGGTACGGCGTTGTCCAGCCCCAAATAGTTGGGGCCGTCGTTGGAAAGGCCGACGGGCCCGAGGCGCGGGCTCATGCCCCAGTCCCGCACCATGCGAGTGGCCAGTTGAGTCGCGCCCGACAGGTCGTTGGCCGCCCCGGAGGAGGCCTCCCCTAGCACGAGGATTTCGGCCGCTCGTCCGCCGAGGCGTACGGCCAGTGAGTCGTAAAGGTAGCTCTCCTGGTAAAGGTGGCGCTCGGA
>DATKHZ010000470.1:0-4493 GCA_035509995.1 Acidimicrobiales bacterium
CGTCGTCCCATTCCGGCTGGGGGTAGGCCCAGACTGCTGCTTGTTCGGGCGCCACCGCTACCGGAGCCGCTGCCGCGATCGGGGGGTAACGCAGGAAGTCCTGCTGGTCGCTTGTGGAATGGACCTGTAAGCGCGACAACAATGCGTAGTCGGTCCGCATTCCACCTGAGGAGCAGCTCTCGATCGTGAGGCTGGGATGCCGGTCGAGGAGCGCGTCCACCCAGTCCAGGAACGCCCGGTTGTGCGCCAGCAATCCGACGCCGGCTGCCACCGACGCAGTCTCGGTCCCGGGCCCGACGTTTATGTTGTAGTCCATTTTCAGGTACCCGACGCCGAGGTCCTCAACGAGGAAATCAACAACTTTGTCGAGGTGCTGCGTGGTGCGGGGATGACAAAAGTCGAGATGGAACCGACCTTGCTCGACGAGCCTTTCGCCCCCCCGCGTGAAGAACGCCTCCAACGGGAGCTCTTCGGCAACCGGGCTGCGCACCCCGACGACCTCGGGCTCGATCCAAAGCCCTGGGACCATGCCCTCGGCCCGGATTTGGTCGAGCACCTCGCCGATGCCATTGGGGAACCTGCTTCTCGAAGGCGACCAAGCGCCCACGGTGTCCCACCACCCGTCAACTTGCTCGGCGTACCAGCCCGAGTCGATGCAGAAGTACTCGGCCCCCGCTCTTGACGCTGCGCTAATGAGCGGGAGCAATCGTTCCGTGGACGGGTCACCCATCAACGTGTTCATGTAGTCGTTGAAAATGACCGGGAGATGGCGGTGGTCTTGGTGGGGCCGCCGGATGGCCCTGCGGTAGCTCGTGAGGCAGGCGACCGCGCCTTCGAAACCCTCCTGGCTGAGCGCGAGCGCGACCGGGACGGTCTCGAACGATTCCCCCGGCTGGAGAGTGAGCCGCCAGTGGTGCTCGGCGTCCGTAGGGCCTAGAACTGCCAAGTAGGTCGACCCCGGGTTAGTCCCCGTATGCTCGCCAACCTGCCAGTGCCAGCCGCCGTTGTGCTCGATCTGCCAGAGCAAAGTATGGCCGCTCTTGCGATTGACAACGGCGCCCATGGGCAAATAGGTACCGGAAGACCAGCTCCCTTCGCTCGTCAAAGCGAACCGGGCCCGGGACCGACCACCGTGCGTGGCCCGGTTGAGGTCCGGTAGTGCGTCGCGGAGGCTCCTCGTGTGCCAGCGTCCTTCGGCCAACCAGTCGTTTTCCGCCCAACGCAGCTCCGCGTCTTCGAGCACGCCGCCCCGACCTGCTAGGTCACCGCCGAGGAAGGAGGTGACCGACTCAAGGCTCAACGGCGATGCTCCACCGTTCGTCATGCTTACCCGGCTGCGCAAGGCGCCGCCGCCAACGAGGACCTGGTAGGTGACGGTTGCCCGGAGCCCCGTTCGGGTGTCCTCGAGGGAGACTCCTAGTTCGAACCACTGGGCGCCTTCTCGCTCGGTGTGACCGACAAAGCGCATGCGGTTGCCGACAACCGATTCGCAGTAACGCCTCCCCGACCACCTCCGGCCGCTCCCGGCTACGACCACGTCCAAAAGGGGCAGGCCGACGCCGCCTGGCTCGCCGCTCAGTGCGATTTCCTTGCCCAGACCAGCCTCAACCTTGCCCTTAGCCGTCGGTGCGAGGCGCGCCAGACGGGCCACTCCTACTTCGTCCACCTGCACGCACAGTTCCAGAGCTGGGTCAGACCAGCGGATCTCCAGCCCGGCGGCGGTCTCCTCGGCAACCATGCGGTTCCTCCTTATAGCGGGCCGAACAATCCTGGCGGAAGTGACTTGACACCTTCACCGGACGGGGCCGAGCAACCCCGTTAGGGCCCGCCTAGGCCGAGGAGCGTGCCCAGAGGTTGATACCGGCATCCACCGCGTAGCGATCGATTTCGCTTAGTTCTTGCTGGGCGAACTCAAGCTTTTTCAGCGCGGCGACGTTGTCCTCGAGCTGGGCGATGCTGCTGACGCCTATGAGCGCTGAGGTGACCCTGGGGTCGCGGAGCACCCATGACAGGGCCAACTGTGACAGCTTTTGGCCCCGAGCTTCTGCGATCGCTGCCAGGGCGCGGACCTTCGCCAGATTGTCGTCGCTCAGCATCTCGGTGCTCAACGACCCGTGCTCACTGGCCCGAGAGCCGTCGGGCACGCCGCCCAGGTAACGGTCAGTCAGCAGGCCCTGAGCCAACGGTGAGAACGCAATACACCCGACGCCCTCTTCGCCGAGCGCATCGAGCAAGTCGGGCTCGATCCAACGGTTGAAAAGAGAATAGGAGGGTTGGTGGATCAAAAGCGGCGTCCCGAGCCCCCGCAGGATCCCAGCTGCCTCGCGGGTTTTGGCCGCCGAGTAGGAAGAGATCCCGACGTAAAGGGCCTTTCCTTTCCGCACAGCTGTGTCTAGCGCCCCGAGGGTTTCTTCAAGCGGTGTGCCCGGGTCGAAGCGGTGCGAGTAAAAGATGTCCACGTAATCCAGGCCCATTCGGCCCAAGCTCTGGTCCAAACTGGCAAGCAGGTACTTCCGCGAGCCACCCCCTTGCCCGTACGGCCCGGGCCACATGTCGTAGCCTGCCTTGGTCGAGATGACCAGCTCGTCGCGGAGGCTCCGGAAGTCGGTAGCGATGACGCGCCCGAAGCTCTCCTCGGCCGAGCCGTAAGGTGGGCCATAGTTGTTCGCAAGGTCAAAATGGGTAATGCCGAGGTCGAACGCTCGCCGCAAAATAGCCCGAGACGATTCCAGTGGGCGAGTAGAACCGAAGTTCTGCCACAACCCGAGCGATATTGCCGGGAGCAGCAGCCCGCTCCGGCCACACCGACGGTAGACCATCTCTTCGTAACGTTTGCTGGCCGGGGCCCAGGTCATGTCGGCCCTCCTTTCGCGGTACTCACACCCCATGGCGTGCCGATCTGCACCACAGTCTTCAAGCCATCACGCTCAGCCGCAACTCTGAAGGCCTCAGCTGTACCCGCGAGCGCGAACCGGGATGTGATGAGCCAGTCCAACTCGATCACGCCTCGTTCGACCGCGCTGATCGCGCGAGGGTAGGCATCTTTCATCCTGCGTACCACGGCGATCGTGAGGCCCTTGCGACGTGCGAGCGCTGCGGGGAAGCTTGTCCTGTCATCGTCGGGGATCCCGGCCAGCACCAATCGCCCTCCCGGCCTGACTAGGACCATGCCCGTACCGATGGCGTCGTCGGTGCCGGCAACCTCAAAGGAGACGTCGACCTGGAGGCCGCTGGCCTTCGCCTCGGTGGGAGAAAGGGCAAGGTCAGCACCGCACCGAGTAGCAGCCGCTCTGCGGTGAGCCAACGGTTCGACGGCAACAATCGAAGAGGCGCCAGCAGAACGAGCGACCTGGATAACCATGAGACCGATCGGGCCGCAGCCCACGACTGCGACCGCGCCGCCATAGCGCACATGCCCCAGGTCAAAACTGTGGAGCGCCACCCCGAGCGGCTCGAGCAGGGCGACGGCGCCATCGCTAAAAGTGTCGGGCACCCGGTGAAGCAGATGTGCCGGCCACGCCAGGTACTCCCGCAACCCGCCATCGGTGGCACCGTGCCCAGCGAAGCGGATCTGAGGGCATAGGTTGCTATTGCCTTCGCGGCAGCGCTCGCACACGTTGTCCGGCACCGCAGGATCGACCGCTACACGCCTGCCGTCCAGGGGGCCACCCTCCACGGTGCCGCCGAACTCGTGGCCGAGCACGAGCGGCCGGCTGAGCAGCGCGTCGCCGATCCCCCCCTGGCTGAACCAGTGGAGGTCCGACCCGCAAAGGCCAACCGCCGAGACCCGCACCAGGGCCTCCCCGGGCCCGGGCGTGGGGTCGGGCTCATCGACGAGGTGGACTTCGCCAACCCCTGTCAGCCTGGCGGCCTTCACAGCTGCCTAGCCCTGATGACCGTCGCCCTGGCCGTAGTAGGCGCCCGGGCCGTGCTTGCGCGAGTGATGCCGGTCGATGAGGTGCCCCGCAAGCGAGCTCACTTCCGGCGCCAACACAACTGTTGCCCATGCCATCTTCGCGATCGCCTCAAGTGTAATGGCGGCCGCCACAGCGCCGGCCGGGTCGGCTCCCCAGCAGAAAGGCCCATGCCCGTCGACGAGCACCGCCGGCACGTCCTGGGCCGGTCTGCCGGAGACGGCCGCAAGGATCGCAACTCCGGTTGCGATCTCGTAGTCTCCCTGCACCTCCTCGGGGCTCAACGGAGCCGTCACGGGGACGTCGTAAGGAGACATGTCGGCATGCGTAGTGCCAAGAACCGGGATCGGCCGATGGGCCTGCGCCCAAGCGGTGGCCCAAGTCGAGTGGGTGTGGACCACCGCGCCGGCCCTAAGGGCCCCTCGGTACAGCGCCAAATGCGTTGAGGTGTCGGTGGAAGGGCGCCGCCGCCCTTCTATCACCGTGCCGTTGTCGTCCACTACAACCATATCTTGCTCGGTCATTTCCGAGTAGCGGACACCTGAGGGCTTGATAACGATCAAGCCGGTGCCCGGATCC
>DATKHZ010000471.1:0-3017 GCA_035509995.1 Acidimicrobiales bacterium
GGGTACGGTCCGCGGCCAGTTGAGGCCCGCACGCCGGCCGCCAACGTTGCCGCAACGGGCTCGACCGTCCAGAGCAACCAGACCGTCCAGACCAACCCGACCGTCCAGGGCAACTTGGCGGCGGCGCAGCGGGAGGCTCAACACCTTCTGTCCCTGGGACGAGCGCCGGCGGGGGCGACGATGATGAACGCTGCAGCGGCGTGCAAACCGGTGGACGGGGACCTGGGTACGCCAGCCGTGAGAAGCATTGTGGAAGCGCAGCGGTCATGGCGGGCCCACGGCTCGCTCGGGAGCATCGCGTCGTGGTTGTACGCGCACCCCCCGGCGGGGTTGCAATTGACGACCTGGACGGGTACGGCTGCCGACAGCGGCAGCCCTTGGGGTTACAACGATCACGTCAGCGCTAAGTGGCAGTCGGCGCAACTGGGTGTGGGCGCGGCTTACCTCGGCGCGTCGACCACGGCGATCTGCCTGGAGGCACAGGTGGTATGGCTCGACCCACGGCCGTGGCCGGACAATGTCCCGGGCCTGCGCGTCCACGTCACGGTGGCTGCGGGCTGCCCGGCAACTGACTCGAAGCTGGTCGGCGTCAGCAATCCTGGCGCTGACCTGAGGACGCGGTTACTACCTCCGGGCGAACCAACAGCGGCGCTGGTGTGCAGCTACAACGGTTACAACGGCCCCGCGCCCGCTTCGCCGCAGCTCTCGCTCGCGATGAAATTGGCCCACCAGGAGAGGCTTGGGGCGCCTGGGGCGGACCGGCTAGCGTCCGCCGTTGCGTCGTTACCGCTCAGCCACGTCGACGGCGGTTTTACCAGTTGCCCCGCCGGCCTAGGCACGGCCGCGATAATGGGGTTCTCCTACCGTTCCGCCCCTGACGTGGACGTCTGGGTGGCCGCAACGGGCTGCCCGTTCTTCGCGAACGGCTACATCCGCACCGGCTGGATCACGATCGACGTCGTCAACTTCCTCCATCAGTACAGCTGACATCAGTACAGCTGACGCAAGCTGGGACCTTAAGTCTCTACGTGGACCGGGGCTGCCTCTGCTAGCGCGCCCGATCACGCCCGATGGCGCGCCCGCTGACACCCCTCAGGAAAACTTGGGCGCAGGCGGTTGATCCAAACCGGCGGGCGCCACTAACGCTTCAAGAAGCGAGGAGGAGCCGATGATCAAGCAGCCGAAGGTGCAGTCCGCCGTAATTGGCCTACTTGCTGCGCTGTGCCTGGTGGGGATCGGGGTGGAGGCGACCCGCGCGGGTAAGCCTCCAGTCGCCACAGCCAACCCGGCGGTCAAGTTGACCGGAGCTTCGTTGGTTTCTTATACGAATTGTTCGCAGATGCTCCAGCAGGTGAAGGCCCAGGCCTTGAAAGAGGTGGGCCCGTACGGGCTTGCTGCGACAACCGACGGCGTGCCCTACGGCGAGGTCTTCCACGGCGTCGACTTCGGACCGGGGCCGGTGGTCGCCAGGGAGGGTGCCCCCCTGGCGGCGGGAATGGCCTTACAAGGCGCGGCGGTGGCCGGGACGGCCAGTGCGCCCAGCGATGCCTCGAGCCAGCCTCAGGCCTACTCGACGACCAACAACCAGGAGGCGGGTGTCGACGAGCCCGATATGGTCAAGACGAACGGTCAGTTGATGGTCATACTGCGCCAGCAGCCACAAGGCCTGCAGGTAGTAGACGTAAGCGGCAGCACCCCGGTGCTCGACGGCTTTTTGGCTCTTCCCCAGTTCGCCGAGCTAGACGGGATGTTCCTGGTCGGACAGGACGCCGTGGTGATCGGCAGCGTAGTCAGCCCGTCGCAGCCGGTGAACTACGCCTCCGGGGGGGCGCCGGTCCCGTTGCCGTACTCACCGGCGGGGCGGGTGGGCCCGGGTGGGCCGATGATCCCCGCCTCGACGATCGAGCGGCCGGTCCTGCCGCCCTTTGGCGGCGGTGCCTCGTCCACGGATGTAGTTGTGGTGAGCCTCGCCAACCCGCAGGCCCCGAGCGTCCTGAACACGTTCTCCTTTCAAAGCCAGGAACAGGGCGCCCGCCTCATCAACGGCCAGGTTGTCCTGGTGCTCACGAACCAGCCGCGCCTGCCCTGGGTTTATGCCAGCGGCGGGGCGCCGGCAGCGCAGAAGGCCGCAACGGCGGCAAACCGGGCCCTCATCGAGTCGTCCAGGGCTTCCGACTGGCTCCCCTCCACCAGCGTGACAACGGGCCGCGGTAAGTCCGCAAAGACTGTTACCAGGGCCGCTTCCTGCGCGGCCACGTACCACACGGCAATAGCCTCCGGCTTGGGCACGGTCTCGGTCGTATCGCTCGATCCAACGTCTGACGCGCCAGGAAGCGAAGTGACCGTCCTAGGCAATGCCGAGAACGTGTACGTAAGCGCCACCCAGCTCTACGTCGCGACGACTGCCTGGCAGTTCCAGAGCGGCTGGACCTGTCCCCCGAGCCCGTTCGCAGCCTGCCCAATGGAGCCCGCGGACGTACCCGCCAGCCCTGTGAGCGACGCCATCTCGACGGATATCTACGGCTTCGACATCTCCAACCCGTCGGAGCCCCGGTACATCGGCTCAGGTACCGTCCCCGGCACGCTGATCGGGCAGTACGCGATGTCCGAGTACAACGGGTACCTCCGGGTGGCGACGACCGCTGGCGAGCCGACACCGGCGCCCGTCGACGGTGGCACCGCGCCGGCCCAGTTGTCGGACAACATCGTAAGCGTGCTCCAGCCCGACAACGGTGCCCTGGCTTCGGTTGGGAAGCTCGACGGGCTCGGTTCGGGTGAGAAGATCTATTCCGTCCGTTTCGAGGGGGACCTTGGCTACGTGGTCACCTTCAACCAGGTCGACCCGCTCTACGTGATCGACCTGAGCGACCCTCGCCAGCCTGCCCTCGCTGGACAGGTGTCCCTGTCGGGTTACTCGTCGTTCCTCCAGCCGCTAAGCGCAGGGCTCCTCCTCGGTGTCGGCCAGGCGGTGGACCAGACCTTGGCCCCGCAAGGTCTCCAGGTCGAAGTCTTCGACG
>DATKHZ010000472.1:0-4936 GCA_035509995.1 Acidimicrobiales bacterium
AGGTGCCCTTCAAATAAGCCGCTAGCCCGTGGCGCCCGCCCTCCCTGCCAAATCCGGATTCGCGATAGCCACCGAAGGGGCTGGAAGGGTCGAAGCGGTTGAACGTGTTCGCCCAGACCACCCCGGCCCGCAACCGGGAGGCCATGTGGAGGATGCGGCTACCCTTTTCTGTCCAGACCCCGGCGGACAGCCCGTACGTGGTGTTGTTCGCCTTTTCGATGGCTTCGTCGGGTGTGCGGAACGTCAACACGGACAACACCGGCCCGAAGATCTCCTCGCGGGCGATCCGCTGCGCTGGGACCACGTCCGTGAACAGCGTCGGAGGGAACCAGTACCCGCGCTCGGGCAGCGAGCAAGCCGGTGACCAACGCTGCGCACCTTCGGCCTCGCCAGAAGCTGCGAGCTGGCGGATCTTGTCCAGCTGCTGCATGGAGTTGATCGCACCGATATCGGTGTTCTTGTCGAGCGGGTCACCCAAGCGCAGCGTCTCGAGCCGCCGCTTCAGGGCGTCCACCAGCCCCTCGGCAATGCTCTCTTGGACCAGCAGGCGGGACCCGGCGCAACAGACCTGGCCCTGGTTGAAAAAGATGCCGTTGACGATCCCCTCGACTGCCTGCGACAGAGGTGCGTCGTCGAACACGACGTTGGCCGCCTTGCCTCCAAGCTCGAGGGTGAGGCGTTTACCCGTGCCGGCCAAGATGCGCTGGATTTGCTTACCGACCTCCGTGGAACCAGTGAAGGCCACCTTGTCGATGCCGGCATGGGCGACGAGCGCGGCGCCGGTCCCCCCAGCTCCGGTGATGATATTCACGACCCCTGGCGGGAGCTCGGCCTGTTGGAGGATTTCGGCGAGCAAGAGAGCCGAGAGGGGGGTCGTCTCGGCTGGCTTGAGAACGCAGGTGTTACCAGTGGCGAGCGCCGGCGCCAGCTTCCAGGCCGCCATGAGGAGCGGGAAGTTCCACGGTATTACCTGCCCGACCACCCCGAGAGGCCGGGGATCAGGCCCAAGGCCGGCGTAGGCGAGCTTGTCGGCCCAGCCAGCATGGTAAAAGAAGTGCGCAGCAGCCAAGGGGATGTCGACGTCGCGGGACTCCCTGATCGGTTTGCCATTGTCGAGGGTCTCGAGGACCGCCAGCTCCCGTGACCGCTCCTGGAGGATACGAGCGACTCGGAACAGGTACTTAGCCCTCTCCTTGCCGGGCATAGGCCCCCAGACCTGCTCCTGAGCTCGTCGCGCCGCCGCAACCGCTCGGTCGACATCGGCCGGGCCCGCCGAGCTGACCTCTGCCAGGACCTCCTGCGAGGATGGGTTCTCGGTCTTGAAGTGGTCGCCGTCGACAGGATCGACGAACTCCCCGTCGATGAACAACCCATAGGAAGGCTTCAGGTCGACGACGGCGCGGGACTCGGGCGCAGGTGCATACGTGAAACGGGCCATGGCAGCTCGGTCTACTCGATGCTGAAATCCTGAGAGCCGGCGTAGGCGCCGTGCTGTTGCTTGTACCGCTGCATCAAGAGATCGTTGAGCAGGCTGGACGCGCCGATGCGGAACCGGTCCGGCTCCAACCACGCCTCACCTGCGACCTCGTTGACGAGGACGAGGTACCTGATGGCGTCCTTGGTGGCCCGGATGCCGCCGGCCACTTTGACCCCGACGGCGCGGCCCGACGCGTCGAAGAAGTCCCGTACGGCCTCGAGCATCACTAGGGCGACGGGCAAGGTGGACGCGGGGTTGACCTTCCCGGTCGAGGTCTTTACGAAGTCGGCCCCGCCGATCATGGCCGTCCAGCATGCGCGCCGGACGTTGTCGTACGTCACGAGCTCGCCTGTCTCGAGTATCACCTTTAGGTGCGCCCGCCCGCAGGCTGCCTTTACGGCCCGCACCTCCTCGAGTACCAACCCGTAACGCCCGGCCAAAAAGGCGCCCCGGTCGATGACCATGTCCACCTCATCGGCCCCGGCCGCGACCGCGTCGGCAACGTCGGCGAGCTTGACGGGCAACGAGGCTCGGCCCGAAGGGAAAGCGGTGGCCACCGAGGCGACCTTTACCGAGCTGCCAGCGAGAGCGGTTTTGGCGTAAGGGACGAGGTCCGGGTACACGCAGACCGCCGCTACCGGCGGGACGCTCGGGTCCTCGGGGCTCGGGCGCCTGGCTTTGCCGCAGAGCGCTCTCACCTTCCCCGGGGTGTCAGCGCCCTCCAGGGTCGTGAGGTCGACCATCGAAATCGCAGTGTCGATTGCCCACAGCTTGGCACCGGCTTTTATCGAGCGGGTCGCGAGGCTAGCGGCGCGACCATCGGCCCCGACCTGGTCGACGCCTGGCAAACCGTGGAGAAAGCGCCGCAACGAGATCTCCGAGCGCGCGACGTCGGCCAGGTCCATACCGCCTACACGCTCAGGCATGCCTCCAGGCTCGTCCAAGTGCCGTCTCTCGACGACCGTTACGTGGTCACCAGTTTGAGCGCTCATTTGCACCGGCCAATCTAGGCCGCTCGGCCGCGGTGGGGCCCTCTAGTGCTCGGAAAGGCCTTTGAGCAGTTGCTCGGACTCCTCCGGCGTAGGGAATGAGGACTGCGTACCACGGCGGCTCACACTGAAAGACGCACACCTCAGCGCCAGGGCCATGGCGACAGAGGGGCCCAGCCCGCTGGCGAGCCCGTAGCCGAACGCGCCCACAAATGCGTCACCAGCCCCCGTCGTGTCGACCACCTGGCTAAGTGGCGCGGGGACCCGCATTGCCTTGCCGTCCCCCACCATCAGCGCGCCCGCCTCCCCAAGCGTCACCAGCAACCGGGGTGAGATGCTCGAGGCGAGGGCCAGTACCTGGTCGTCTGTGACCGCGCCGACCTCGGTGCCCAGCCGCGTCGACGCCAGGGACGCGAACTCCGTCTCGTTCGGGATCAGCCAGTCGGTCAGCACCAGGAGGTCGGGGGCTATGTCCGCCGCAGGGGCGGGGTTGAGGATGGTCGTCGAGCCTACGCTGCGCGCCGCGCCGAAAGCGGCCAGCGTCACCGGTTGCGGGACCTCGAGTTGGCCGATCACTACCTGGGACGGTTGGGACAGGACGGTCTTGGCCACCTGTTCGGGATCCATGTCATCGTTGGCCCCCGGGATGACCGCGATCCGGTTGGTCCCGTCGGTTTCGACCCAGATCGGCGCCACACCGGTTGCCGCGGGGGAGCGGTACACGAACTGCGCATCGATGCCGTGGGCCACCAGGTTTTCCACCGCTTGGTCGCCAAACGCGTCAGTCCCGACGCAGGCAATCATGCGAACCGATGCGCCCAGCCTGCGGGCCATCACCGCCTGGTTGGCGCCCTTGCCCCCAAAGCCGATCTCGAAGCGGCCCCCGATCAGAGTTTCGCCAGGCTTCGGCAGGCGCGGCACGTAGCTGATCATGTCGATCATGATGCTGCCGACAACTGTGATCGTCGGCTGCCGGGCCATCGGCCAAACGCTATCGCGTCAAGTGGTCGCGGCTAGGGCCCGCCCGGAGGGCCCCTAACGCGGGACCTTGGTGAACTTGTACTCGTTCAGTTCGGGGAAACCGTCGACCAGGTCCAGTAACCGCTCGATAGTCGACTCGGCTAGCTTGGCGTCGCCATCGGGCCGGTGCATCAGTCTGACAAAAACCGCCCTGCCGCCGGTGATAAACGTCGGCACACCGAAGACCTCCCAACGCCGAACAGCCTCGTCGTGTTCGGCCCGGGCGCGCTCTGCTGGCCAACCGCTCAGGGCCTCCTCAACCACGGCGGTGCCGTCGACGCCGACGCCATCCAGCACATCGACGATCACCTGCCTGTCTCGTAGGTCGAGGCTCTCGTCGTGACGTGCCCTAAATAGGGCGACGTGAGCGTCCAGGAAGCGGTCCGGTTGCTGCTCCCTAAGGACGATGCCCGCCAACCCGGCGAGCACGCCCGAGTGGTCGGCGGGTGAACCCCACACCTCACCGTCGACCTGGTGGGCTTGGCTCAGTGAAAAAAAGCGGAAATGCACGTCCCAGTCGGCTCCCGCCTGCAAACCTACGGCAAGGTGCTCGTGCGCGTTGCGAGCGAACGGGCAGAGATAATCCCAAGTGACTTCGAACGAGCTGCTCATACCTGGTACAACCTAGCCAACCGGCTCGTTGTTCCCCTATCGGTCGCGACCCGTCCATGTCGCCACGCAGGCCAGGTCGCCCTTGGGTACACAAGACAAGTGCCTAATCCGGCGCTATTGCCGAGAGAGGGGCCTCCAGAGTGTTTATTAGGCCGCGAGCACCGGGAGGGACTGGTTAGAGCCTTCGAGGCGGCCTTCCACGAGCGCGTCGAACTGCACCGAGGGCATGGGGCGGGCAAAGTAGAAACCCTGGCAGGAATCGGAACCGAGCTCCACCAGCGCCTGGTACTGGCCGACCGTCTCGACGCCTTCGGCTATTACGCCCAGGCCAAGGTTATGGGCCAGTTGGATCATGGCGGATACGATTGCCTTGTTGGCATCATCGTGGCCGTGGCCGAGGCGGTCGACGAAGACTTGGTCGATTTTGACGATGTCGACGGGGAACTGGAGCAAGTAGCTGAGCGACGAGTAGCCAGTGCCGAAGTCGTCGAGGGCGAGTTTCACTCCCAGGGATTTAAGGTCGTTCAGCACCATCACGGCGCGTTCGCTGTCGGAGGCGAACACGCTCTCCGTCATTTCCAAGATGACCCGCCCGGCGGCGTTCGGGCGGGACTCGAGCACGGCGGCGACGCCGGTGACGAAATCGGCAGACATGAGCTCGTGAGCGGACACGTTGACCGAGACAGCCAGGTCGTTAACGCCATAGTCGTCTTGCCAGTGGCCCTGCTCAGCGAACGCCTTTTGGAGCACCCAATGCCCGATGGCCGTGATAAGCCCTACCCGTTCGGCGAGCGGTATGAGCACGCTCGGCGGCACCAACCCCCGGTTCGGGCGGGGC
>DATKHZ010000473.1:0-4007 GCA_035509995.1 Acidimicrobiales bacterium
TCCGTGTAGTTCATTGCGGTGCCGACTTGGAGCGCTACCCCTACGTGGCGCCGAAGGAGGTGACGACCTTGTCCGTGCTTTGCGTTTGCCGGTTGGTGCCCGAAAAGGGGCTCGACGTGCTCGTGCGAGCGGTCGCCACAATCGCCCGCGGCGGACCGGATATCCGGCTTGTGATCGTCGGGTCCGGGCCGCTGGAGGACGTATTGCGGCGCAACGTGCAACAGCTGGGGCTGGAGGGACGGGTGTTTTTCGAGGGGGCCGTGGGCCAGGACGATATGGCCTCGTACTACGCGAACGCTGACGTGTTCTGCCTGCCGAGCTTCGCCGAGGGAGTACCGGTCGTCCTGATGGAAGCGATGGCCACAGGGCGCCCGGTCGTAGCAACGCGCATCACTGGTGTACCCGAGCTGGTAGAAGACGGCGTATCGGGGCTCTTGGTGGCTCCTGGCAGCCTTGAACAGCTTGTGGGCGCCCTCGAACGGCTGGCAGCTTCACCTGAACTGCGAGAGCAAATGGGGTTGGCAGGCCGTCAGAAGGTGGAAGAGGAGTTCGACGCGCGCCGTTGTGCGCGCCAAGTGGCCGAGGTCTTCAGGTCGATGGCGCGGGTTGCGGTTGACTGAGCAATGGCCTTGGTTGCCCTACGGGATGAACCGTGGCCGGCCTCCTGGTTCGCTCGTCACTGCGGCGGGTCGATCGCCTCGAGGTCTTGCCAGGGCAGGCTGGCGACGACCTGGTACCCCTGCAGGCCGTCGACGCTTGCCGTGATCGGGTCGGTCCCGCTGTTGCCCTCTTCGCCCCAGACGCTCGTCTGGTCGGCCTCGAGCGCAACGGCGCCGCCCTGGTCCACAACAACCATCCCGTAAGTCTGGACGGCCTTGAAGACCATCTGTGCAAACGGGCTAAGCCCGGAGGGCATCGCCAGAGATGCCGGGAACCGGAACCATTGACCTTCGGCCGGCGCGCCGGCGATGTCCTGTCCACAGTCGGTGCGGTCGGCCGGGGAGAGACCGCCGTTGGCTGAAGTGCCCGACCAGTCGCACTCATTGCCGAGCACCTCGAAGCCGATCGCGTGGTCGATCGAGCCCGAAGCGATGTCCCCCTCGGTGATCTCGGTCGCCAGGTTGGCGATACCCGAGGCAGATTCACCGTACGGGTTCGGGAACACACCAGCAGAACCGCTCAGGCTTTCCTCCCCTCCCCAGCACGCTGACCACGAGCCTCCATTGTCCTGGGCAAGCCAGAACTCCCACTCCCGGTTGCTGGACGGCTGGTAGACCGTGAGGATGTGGTCAGAGCTGGAGCCGGCAACGGCATAGGACGGGATCGGGACCTCGGTGCCCGTAAGGCCCGAGCCGTTCGGAGAGGGCTGGTTGCCGGTGAAGTCGTTACAGCCCGAAGCCACGGTCACCGCGACGTCGGGAGTGCTGGCAGGTACCTGGTAGACCGGCCGGTTGAAATTGACGCTGACCTCCCCGTACGCGCTCTCGTACTGGGCGACGATGTTGGCCACCAACGGCGAAGAGCTCGCGTCGACCGCCCAATTCGTAACGTCGCTGTTGAAGATGCTGTCGGGCATGTTCGACGCCGGGCCAGAACCGGCCGTTGACGGCGCGAGCGTCGGCGCCGTCGTGGTGGTAGGCGCCGTGGTGGTGGTGGTAGGAGGAGTGGTAGTGGTTGTGGTAGGCGCCGTAGTGGTGGTTGGCGCCGTGGTAGTGGTAGGCGCCGTGGTAGTGGTGGGGAGCGTCGTAGCGGTAGGCACCGTCGCAACGGTAGGGAGCGTCGTAGCGGTAGGCAGCGTCGCAACGGTAGGCAGCGTCGCAACGGTAGGCAACGTGGTAGCCGCAGGCAGCACCGCGGCGGCAGGCAGCGCCGCGCCGCTAGCCTCCGTGGTCGCGTCAGTCCCTGACTGACCCGTTGCATCGCCGTCCGGGATCCGAAGATGGCGATAGTGGTAAGACCCGTCTTCGTCCCTGGATGAACCCGACCAGTCCCCGAAGGTTGACGAACCCGACCAACGCCCGGAGGCTGCAGCTGTCAGGGCCCCCGTGCCCACCGTTGCGGTGGCTACCAGGGTAGGCACCGTAGTGGGGGTAGGCACCGTGGTAGGGGTAGGCACCGTCCCGCCGGTAGGCGTGGTCGCAGAGGTCTGCAGTGGCGCGGCGTTAGTCCCTGACTGGCCCGGAGCAGTTGTGCCCGACGTCCAAGAGTGATGATGCTGATAAGACCCGTCTTCCTGCCCGGAGGAAGCGGGCCAGCGCCCGGATGCCACAGCTGTCATGACCCCTGTGCCCACCGATGTGGTGGTTACCAGCCCGCTTACGCAAACGGCCAGAACACCCTTGCCGAGCGGACTGCGGACGGCTACCGCCAACGTCCGCTCTGCGCGCGCAGGTCGCTTGGCAAAGTGGGCTGGATGGGAACGTCCCGCTCGCTTGGCTAAGTGGGCGGGCTGAGTACGTCCCGTTCGCTTGGCTAAGTGGGCGGGCCCCGTGTGCCCTAACCCCCCTTTTGTGGGCTCTGCCGCTCTTGCAGACTGCTCGGGGATTACAAAACTTCGGCGCGCATGTGCACGCTTGACTTTCGGCATTTATGGACCTCTCGGTTCGAGCGGAACGCATCGGGTCGTGCACGAGGAAGTGTCACCGGGGACCCTACACGAGTCCTGTGAACGACGTCAATATGAAAGCGTCTACCGTCGAAATACGTTATTCATTTGGAAGGTTATCGGAATATGCCTTCGCGCTCGGTGTGCTGGTCCGCCCACAAAAAGGCGGCCCCTCCGTCACTAGGGGCCGCGCTAGCTGCTTAATGGCCGACGTTAACCCACCGTTAATATGGGCGCCTTTCGGCATATGCCGCCTGCGCGCTCGGTGTGTGTGCGCCCACAAAAATGCGGCCCCTCCGTCACTAGGGGCCGCGCTAGCTGGTTAATGGCCGACGTTAACCCACCGTTAATATGGGCGCCTTTCGGCATATGCCGCCTGCGCGCTCGGTGTGCGTGCGCCCACAAAAGGGCGGCTCCCTCCGTCACTCGGGGCCGCCCTTTGCTGGTTATGGCAGAGGCTGCCCCACCGTCACTCGGGGCTGCACCTGTTGGTTATTGCTGTTTCGTCAGCCCTGCGGTGGCTCGATTGCCTGGAGGTTTTGCCAAGGCAGGCTGGCGACGAGCTGGTACCCCTGCAGGCCGCCGACGGTGGCCGTGATCGGGTCCGTGCCGCTGTTGCCCTCTGCGCCCCAAACGGTCGTCTGGTCAGCCTCGAGTGCAACGGCGCCGCCCTGGTCCACGACCACCATCCCATAGGTCGCGATGGCCCTAAAGACCATTTGGGCGAAGGGCGTTAGCCCTGACGGCATTGCGGTCCCCGGGGCGAACCGGAACCACGATCCCTCTGAGGGTGCATTGGCTATCTGTGCGCCGCAGTCCGTACGATCTGCCGGGTAGATCGAACCATCGCACTCGTTACCGAGCACTTCGAACCCGATGGCGTGGTTTATCGAGCCCGAAGCGATGTCACCCTCGGTTATCTCCGTAGCCAGGTTGGCGATACCCGAGGCGGCTTCACCGTACGGGTTCGGGAATACGCCGTTGCTCGTGGATAGCGACGTCTTGCCACCCCAACACGCCTGCCAACCGCTGGCCGTTTTGGACGCCAGCCAGAACTCCCACACGGTATTGCTTGCGGGTTGGTAGACGGTCAGGATCTGGTCCGAGCTCCCGCCGGCGATGGCAAAGCTTGGGATCGGCACCTCCGTGCCTGTGTCGACGGTGAAGTTGTTGCATCCGGAGGCGACGGTCACCTGGACATCGGGGGTAGTCGCGCTCGCCTGGTAGACCGGACGGTTGAAGTTGACGCCGACCTGGCCATAGGCGCTCTTGTACTGGGCGACGATGTTTGACACCATTGCCGCGGACCCCGGACCGACCGCCCAACTCGTCACGTTGCTGTTGAAGATGCTGCTGGACATGAGCGATGCCGGCGTCGCAGAGCCCGTCGGTCCAGCGGCGG
>DATKHZ010000474.1:0-2558 GCA_035509995.1 Acidimicrobiales bacterium
AATTGGCGACAAGGGGCCTTGGGTCGCCGCCTCGGCTGTACGCCACCGCGATCGCCCAGATCGTATCGCCGGGCCGAGCCACATAGGCATGCCCGCATGAGCCGGCGCTTGAGCCCGCGCCCGGTAGTCCTCCCGCCATGCAGAGCTGGCTCTGGGGGGCCTGGGCACCCGCCGCTGAAACCAGCCTGCCAGTCGCCAACCAAACCATCGCTCCCAGCCCGGCGATCAGCGATACCACTAACACGCGGCGCCAAAAGAAGGTCCGTGGCCTGCGCCGGACCACCGAGCCGGTTTTTCCGCCCAGGTACGGCACCTCTCGCGGGGCAAACCGAAGGGGCAGCGGCTCCCTCTCCGACGGGCTGCCGCCCGCGACGGTAAGGCGGCCCAACAGCTCTTCTTGTTGCTCTTCCCGATCGTCTTCGCACCATCTCAGCGCTACCATCGCATGCCTCCCGCTAAGGGCGTCACAAACGTACGTTCGCAACGCTACCAGATCTACACGAACAAGTGTTCGGCGTCAAGACGATAGCGGAGGGGTGTGACGAGTAGAACATATGTTTGACTCGCGACGCCAGCGGCGCTATGCTGCCGGGCAGCACAAGGCCACGCCAGGGCATCGGCCTGACGCCGCCGGTCCGCAACCCCACAAGGGAGGCAAGCAATATGAGCGAAACTCTGCTGACAGGAAAGCGCCGAGAGATCCTCGATTTCATCGCGGGACAGGTGCGAGAGCGCGGCTACCCGCCGTCTGTCCGCGAGATCGGCTTGGCGGTGGGCCTTGCTTCGACATCGACCGTGCAGGCCCATCTCAACACCCTGCAGAAGCAGGGTTACCTACGGCGTGACCCGACCAAGCCGCGCGCTCTGGAGGTGCGATATGACGCCACGTCGGGCGCCGCGATCGAGAGCCGCCGGGCACGCCTCGTGCCCCTCGTTGGAGACATCGCCGCCGGCACCAACGTCCTCGCCTCGGAGAGCGTCGAGGAACTGCTGCCGCTCCCGGAAGACTTCACCGGTGGGGGCAACCTTTTCATGCTGAGAGTGCGCGGTGACTCCATGATCGAAGCGGGGATCCTGGACGGGGACTATGTGGTGGTCCGCCAGCAGCCCGAGGCCAATGCCGGCGAGATCGTGGCCGCCGGGGTACCCGGAGGGGAAGCAACAATCAAAACGTTCTCCCGGCGTGGGGACGAAATCGTGCTGCTCCCAGCCAACCCCAACATGGGCCCGATGGTGTTCCCCGCGTCAGAGGTGACCATCTTCGGCAAGGTGGTAACAGTTTTGCGCCGGCTCTAAAAGCTTTCGAAACCATCCGGTCAGGCCACTCTCGCATCCTTCCTGATCCACTCTCGCATCCTTCGTGATATTGGTGAGGTGCAAGACGTGGTCGTCGCGGAGGTGTTCTATCTCCATGCCTGCTCTCCGTGATGCCAAGTTTCGCTCTTTTCAGCATTTTCGAGAAGGAACTGGTCTGGCTCTGGGAGCTCCCTCGGCGGTTCAGATTTAGGAGCCACCTGCCGATACGGAAGCGGAGGCCCCTTTGAGATCACCGACTGCCCGACGTCGTTATAGGACGCTGCTCCGTGTTCGGAGGATGCTCCGGGATAGGACGCTGTTCGGCTGGCACTTGCGCCGTGCCGACAACGGCGGGTTCACGCTTATCGAAGTCGCAATCGCCGCGTTCATTTTGATGATCGCGATGGTGCCGGTCGTGGACTCAATGTACGGGGCCCTGTCGTCGGCCAGCTCTGACCAGGCCCTCGCCGGTGTGTCTTCAATCGCGACCGAACAGCTGGAGAAACTGACCGCCGTCCCCTACGCGCAGGTCGGCTTTTATGCCAACGTGCCAGGCTCCAGCTGGCAGAATCAACCGGCTGTCGACCTCGGCGCCACCGGGACGTCGGCCATTGCCCCAATAGCGACAACGACGGTGCAGGGCACCGACGTGACCATCGAGACCTTCATAACCTGGACCAACGCGACGGTCGCGGCAAGCAGCGGGACGTCGACCACGGTCGATCCTGACGCGTACAAGCAGGCCACTGTGCTGGTCTGCTGGGTGCCGGGGTCGCCGCACGAGTCGCTCAGCTCCTGCACGACATCGTCAAGCTCGGTGGTGCAGGTGGCCGCCGGACAACAGACTGTCGAACAGTCGACGATAATCTACCCCGGAGGGCAAGGGGCTTACGTCGGCACTACAACCTCGAGCTCAACCACCAGCACGACCACGCCCATCGCCCCGGGTGCCGCGGGGAACGTCCAGGCGTCACCAGCTTCTCCCGGCGGCAACTCTCAGGTCAACGTCACTTGGTCCGCGCCGACCTCGGGTGGGGCCGCGACGAGTTACATCGTCGAGTGGTCGACTACGCCCAGTTTCACGTCTTACGCGCCAAGCAACCCGATAGGCGCGCCCGTCACCTCGGACTTGGTCTCGGGCCTGTCGCCCTCGACAACGTACTATTTCCTGGTCATCGCCTACGACTATTGGGTGGCAGGTCCCGCCTCGTCACAGGCATCAGCAACCACTCAGTCATCATCGACTACGACGACATCCTCTG
>DATKHZ010000475.1:0-5382 GCA_035509995.1 Acidimicrobiales bacterium
GCGCTCAGAACGAGCTGCGCGCCCCCGACGACCAGGCTCGCGCCCACGACGAGGCCCGTTCCCCTGAACACATTGGGCCGACCGGGCCGCTCCTGGGTATACCGGTGCTGGTGAAGGACAACATCGAGGTCGCCGGGCTGCCGTCCACAGCCGGGTCGACCAGTCTGGCAGGCCGCGTGCCCGCGGCAGACGCGCCGCTCGTAAAACGCGTGAGGGACGCCGGCGGCATCATCCTTGGGACCACCAACTTGTCCGAGTGGGCGAACATCCGCTCGGCCCGCTCGACTTCGGGCTGGTCGGCCGTGGGCGGCCTTACAGGCAACCCGTGGGCGCTCGACCGCAGCGCCGGCGGTTCCTCCTCCGGTTCGGGCGCGGCGCTGGCGGCTGGCTTTGCGCCGCTGGCGATCGGGACCGAGACGGACGGGTCGATCACGTGCCCGGCGTCGCTCAACGGGGTTGCGGGTATCAAACCGACCGTCGGCTCGGTGCCCACCCAAGGGGTCGTCCCCATCAGCTTCAGCCAGGACAGCCCGGGGCCAATGGCCCGGACCGTTGACGAGGTGGCTCTTCTTCTCGAGGTGCTCATGGCTGAACCTGGGATCCTGGACCGGTCCCGCGAGGGCCCCGGTGGCCTGCGTGTCGCCGTTGCCCGCACGTTGCGCACGGGGCACCCAGCCACAGACGAGCTGTTCGACGACACGGTTGGCAAGCTCGCTGCCACCGGTGTAACGGTGCACGACGTGGCAGCGCCGGCCCCGTCGCCCGCGGAGGACGAAGACGAGATCATCGTCATGCTGTGCGAGTTCTTGGATGGTTTGGCCACTTACCTCCCGACCCGAGGGCCCGGAGGGCCTCAGAACTTGCCCGAGGTCATCGAACACGAGAACCAGAACGCAGCGACCGAGCTTGCGTATTTTGGCCACGACCTCTTCGAGCGTGCCGTCGCGCTGGGCGGCTGCGACACGGAGGTGTACCGGGCGGCGCGAGCCCGCAACCTGGCATGGGCCTTAGGCACCTTTCTGGAGCCGGCAATGGCCAATGCCGACGTCCTCGTCGGCCCCACTTACGCGCCTGCCTGGAAGAGCGACCTCGTACTGGGCCCCCACTCGAGAACCTCTTCGGGTATTACGTCTGCTGCGTCCATCGCCGGTTGGCCGATCGCCACCGCGCCGATGGGGTTGGTCGAAGGCCTCCCGGTGGGTTTCGGGGCTGTCGGGCGCCCTGGCTCCGAGGCGCTCCTTCTCGCAGTCTGCCGCGCAATCGAGCAGCCGGCACGCCCTACCTGGCGCCAGCCGTGCCGGGGCTAGCCGTGGCCTGTGCTAGCCGTGGCCTGTGCTACCACCCGGTCATCTACCGACTGAAGATGGCTGATTTACCCGTGCCACCACCCGGTCATCTACCGACTGAGGATGGCTCATTTAAAGGAGGGAACATATGACACTTTCTAACGATGACGACGACGAGGTCTCCTACATGGCGCTGACCCGGGGAACGCCGGTGGCGAGCGCGAGCGGCAAGCACTTCGGCACCGTCGAGCATGTCCTGCAGGTACCCTCGCTGGACCTCTTCGACGGGATCGTCGTCAAGGTCCACATGGGCCACCGCTTCGTTGACCGGGACCAGATCGACAAGATCAGGCGGACGGAGGTCCGCACCCTTCTTAGCGATGAAGAGGCGGCCAATCTCCCGAAGCCCTCGGGGACGCCGGTCGAGGTCCCGCAGGGGCCGCAGGACCTGGGGTCGTCGTGGAACCATCCCTTCGCTCGGATGTTCGGGCGGGAGCATTGGGTCGAAAAGCGCGACTGACGTCACGCTCGCCCGAAGTCACGCTCGCCCGAAGTCACGCTCGCCGACGTCACGCTCGCCGACGTCACGCTCGCCCGAAGTCATCCTCGCCCGAGGCCACGAGCGGCTGGCCGCGCCTGGGCCGTCAGCCCTTGAGCAGCGGCTCGTCCGGTATGCCAGCCGAAAAGTGGATCTGCACGATCCGCCATCCGCCCCCACTTCCGACGGCCACGCCGGTTATGCGGATCGGGATCCTCACCTGAGGGAACACGATGGTCGGCCGGTCGGCGAACCAAGCGACCGCCCCTTCGGACCAAGCCACCGGCGCGTCGGGCTCGAACGGCACCGCACCGTATTTTTCGAGCGACTCGCGGAGGTGGACCACTGCGGCCTCGCTGCCCGGGTACCAGTCACCGGGTTCGCTGCCGACCAGAAGGGTGGCTGCGCCGGGGGCGAACAGTTCCCCCACCCCATCGGCGTCGCCCGCCTTAGCCCGGGCCATCAGGTCGCGCAGCAATTGCTCAACCTCCGGGGCCCGCTCCATGAGGGAATACACTACCGGCGTGTTGCGTCCTGCAAACTGGACCAGCCCTGCGGGTGGAAGTCCCGTCCGGGTAATCGCCAGAGAGCCCGGTAGCAGGCCCCGGTCCGTCGTCGAGAGGTGGCGGGCTGAGCGGGGTGTCAAAAGCCTCTTAGGAGGGTGCAAGCGTGCGGGCCGTAGTGCCACCAGGCGCGAGCCCTGCAGCCTCGTCATAGTGACAATGGGGGAGCCGAGCCGTTCATGCCACGGCGAAGGCCCACGTCCGACCTACTGGCCAGTTCTGGAGATGCCCTTGGTCGGGTCCCCTCGGGGTACGGGGGGCGGCACGTACGCACGGGATGGTTCGGGACAGGAGAGGCCCGTCTGGCCAGCCTTGTCAGCAAAGACCGTCGGTATAAGCCAGTGGTGAAGTCCGACGGAGGCCAGCGGGAGTCCGACGGGGCCATAGTACTGATGACCACCGGGAGGAACCCGGTGGTAGGGAAGGGCCCCGACTTCGGTCACGCCGGCAGTGGAGGTAAGCGCGAGGGCATGGCCGGGACCGCCCAGCCCAATTACCCCGACGGGCATATGCCCGCCGTCAAAGTGCGACAACTCCAGAACCGGCTATGGGCTGCGGCCAAGCAGTCAAAGGGTCGGCGTTTCCACGCCCTGTACGACCGCACCTACAGGAGTGACGTCCTGTGGGAGGCATGGGAACGTGTGCGAGCTAATCGTGGCGCCGCCGGGGTCGATGGCTTGGCCCTGTCGGCGGTGGAGGCCTATGGGGTGGAGCGTATGTTGGCCGAGCTCCAAGAGGCCCTCCGTGCAGGCACCTACCGCCCGGCACCAGTGCGCCGGGTGGAGATACCAAAGCCCGACGGGTCCAAACGCCCGTTGGGCATCCCGACTGTCACAGACCGTGTGTGCCAGCAGGCCACCAAGATCGTCCTCGAACCTATCTTCGAAGCCGACTTCTTGCCCTGCAGCTTCGGGTTCCGCCCGAAGCGGTCGGCGACTGACGCCCTGGAGAAGACCAGAGTGGCGTTCCACCAAGGCAAGCAGTTTGTCTTCGAGGCCGACATCAAAGACTTCTTCGGTTCTATCGACCATGAGAAACTTCTCTCCTTGGTCTGCGAGCGGGTGTCGGACCGCCGGGTGCTCAAATTGCTGCGACAGTGGTTGCGTGCTGGGGTGCTGGTCGATGGGGTGGTCTCCAAGACGGTCACGGGGACGCCTCAAGGTGGGGTCATCTCACCTTTGTTGGCCAACATCTACCTGCACGCCTTTGACCGTGCCTGGGCCGAGCACGGCACCGGCGAGCTTGTCCGTTACGCGGACGACTTCATCGTGCTGTGCGAGGACCGGGACCAAGCCGAGAAAGCCCGACAGCTGGCAGCTGCGTTGCTGGGCGACCTTGGCCTGGAGCTGCACCCGGACAAGACCACAGTGGTCGACCTCCGGGGTGGCAAGCAGGGTTTTGATTTCCTCGGGTGCCATCTCCATGCCCGTATGTCAGGCAAGCTGTGGGAACAGAAGCGGGTCATCCGCTACTACCTACACCGCTGGCCGTCGCAGCGGTCTATGAAACGTGCTCGGGAAAGGATCAAGGCCTTGACTGGTCGAAGCCAAGTCGGACAGCAGTTGAAAGACGTCATCGAACGTCTCAACCTGTTCCTACGGGGATGGGGCAGCTACTTCCGCACCGGGAACGCGGCTGACAAGTTCGTCTTGTTAGACCGCTATGTAGCCTGGCGTCTGAAACGCTTGCTCATAAAGAAGCGCGGCCGGAACCTACGTGCCGGTCAAGCGGACCGCTGGAGCCGGACCTGGTTCCACGACCAGGGCGTGTACAAGCTCATGGGCACTATCCGGTACCCGAAGGCAGCGTAACCATGTCTAGAAGACCGTCGGTAAGCCGTGTGCGGGAAAACCGCATGCACGGATTGAAAGGAGAATGGGGAAACGGGCCAGCAATGGCACCGCGCCCCTGACTACCAATGGTTGCTCCCGCCGCCCCTGCTAGCGCGCCCACCCGGTTCGAGGGACCGACGCGGGAACGTGTGGTCGCGTGGTTGGCAACGTTCCGCCCCGTCTGGTCGAAAATGGCCGGGCTCCGCGCGCTCAGGGCGACCCTTGTAATACCGGCGCTGTTCGCGTTCACGAGCCAGGTCGTGAAAAATCCCCAGATGGCCACGTTTTCCGCGTTCGGCGGGTTCGCGACGCTGGTGCTCGCCGGCTTCGGCGGGACACGTTGGGACAAGCTCGTCGCTCATTTCGAGCTGGCGTGCACAGGCACCGTGCTGATCGTGATCGGGACGGCGGTGAGCACCGGGTCTTCGACCGGGTCGAAAGCGGCGATCGCAGCCGCCGTGACCGTTGTGGTTACGTTCTGCGTCCTGTTCGCCGGCATGACCGGGCCCAACGCCGCCATCGGTGCAACGGCCGCGATGCTCGCCTACGTCTTGCCGGCCGCCTCGCCGGCCGCAATGAGCATGGTCCCCTCACGCCTCGAAGGATGGTGGCTCGCCTCGGCCGTTGGCACGCTCGCCGTCCTTGTGATCTCCTCGCGGCCGGCGGGGGACCGGGTGCGAGCTTCAGCCGCCAACTCGGCGACAGCTCTCGCTGACCAGCTCGAATTTGCCCTCAACAGCGAATGCAGCCCGGTGCTCGCCGAGGCTGCGAAGGCAGCCAACCAAGCTCTCCTCAACACTTTTACGGCGGCTCCCTACCGCCCTACCGGACTGGCCGCGCCGGACCAGGCGCTGGCCAACCTGGTCGAGACGCTCGAGTGGCTCACCACACTTGTCTCTGAGGCAACACGGGAGGGGGCCGACCTTACAACTATCGACGAGACCGACAAACGCCTCTTCCGTGAGACGGTCAGCGTGCTACGGGGCACGGCGAGCCTGCTCTCGGGGACAGAGGTGGCCCTGCCCCTGGAGAGCCTGGAGGAGCTGCGGTTGGCGAGCGCCGCCAGGATCGCATCGATCGACGGGGACGGCACCGGCGCGGACGCGGTCCACGTGTCTTTCCATGCGCAGATCGTGGCCACCGCAGCCCGGAGCGCCGCCGTT
>DATKHZ010000476.1:0-7861 GCA_035509995.1 Acidimicrobiales bacterium
ACTGGCGCAACCCGAGGTGCTTTTCCTCCCGCGATAAGAACGCGGTGAGCTGGTTGTCGTCGAGGACGTCGTAGGTCTCATAACGCGGCACCCTCTGCTGCAGAAGCCGGAAGCAGTAGGCATGGATCGTCCCGACGAAGAGACCGTTGAGGCGGTCCAGGGCACCGAGCCCCATGCGGCCCTCGACCCGGTCGGCAACCCTGTCCTTCAGCTCCTTTGCCGCCCGCTCGGTGAACGTGAAGGCGACGACTGACTCCGGTGCCGAGCCATCGGCGAGCAGGTCGGCGACGCGCTGGGAGACGACCTCGGTTTTGCCCGAGCCCGCGCCGGCGATGATCTGGAGGTGGCTGCCCCGGTGGCGGACGGCGGCAAGAGCATCGCCCTCGAGCTGCGGGGTCGCTGGGGGCTGCTCTTCGAGTACCACTTCAGCCAGGGTACGGAGGAACAGCACCCCTGACAAGGACGGGACCTCAGCCCGCCCGCGCCCGGAGGCGCAACGCCATAGCTAGCGGAGGCAAGCCTGCTTCTTCAGCTGCTCATAATGCTCGACCAGCCGGTCGGGGACCCTCGGCATCGGGCGCGGCGGCAAAGCGCCGTTGGACGGCGGCCCAGCCACGGGCCAGCGCCGAGCGGTTCGGCCATATGGCGGCGGCGCTCAGGGCCAACTCATTGAGGTCTTCCTCGAGCTCCCGCGCTGGGTGCCGGTATCCCGTGCCTGGTTGTGCGCCTCAAGAGCGCCGGACAATCGGAACGACGTCCGCAACGCTCCGGCTGGTGGGGTGATGGTCGCCCGTCCCACTCACCGGTCTCGAAGACTCCGGTAGTAGTCAATTAGCTCCTCGGGCAGTGGCTCGTTGTGTGCCACGAAGCGGCCACTGATATCTGACCAGGTGCGGCCCAGCGCAGAGCGGTCAGGCAAGATGGCGACGGCGTCTAGCTGAAGTTTGGCCAGGTTGACATTGGCACCTTCAACGAGGATGCCTTTACCGACGGACCAACTCCCAAGACCGTGGTCGCCCACATCGAGCGCTAGACGGGCCAGCGTGATGGAGGTACGAATAACGTTGTCGGTGATAGTCGCCGACAAAGAGGGGCCGTCATCATGCATGTGCGTCCAGCCGTAGGTGCCCGGAGGCACGTCGGCGAACGGTCTGCCGCGGACGAGGGAGAGCGCCTCGGCCAGGTGCCTAGCGGCTTCAGCCGGCTGCGCTCCTTGGGAGCTCGCCACAAGCTTGTTGAAGTAAGCCATATCCGTGCTCACGGCGACGAGCCGGTACCCACCACCAGAGGTTGCATCGGGTACGTGCGCTGCACCCAACTTACGGCGTAGCCCGTTCGCGTACGTGACCACGGTACGCGCCGACCACTCTTCGTCTCGACCCACACCGACGGCGGCCCGCAGCGCCTCGCCGCTGAAGGTCTTACCATCCTTGCAGGCGAGGAAGGCGGCGGTCTCCAACTCCGGTGGCGTCAGTTTCAGGTTGTTTGGTAGCGCCGAAGGCGGCCCGAGGAGCAGGAGCCAGATTGTGCCCTCCGGTGGTAGTGGAGACGTTTCCGGGACGGGCACGAGGATGCGGCTTGTTGTAGCCGACACCGACGGGGGTGCTGGTGAGGTTGGTGAGACTCCCGGGGGCGTCTCGACGACGGTATCGGTCTGCGCGCGGTCGGCGATCGACACCTGCGCGGCGGCTCCCGATCCACCTGGCAACCACGCTTCTGCCGCTGCGGCACGTTTCCGCGTCGGGCTGGTCGAGGTGGGCATTGCCCACGCCGGCAGGAGGCGTCGCTGCATCAGGACGAAGTAGCCAGCAATGAGAGCACAAATGACGACGACAACGACCACGATGCCCACAGCGCTGCCGCCACTGACGATGGACGATTTGGGTGCATAAGGGGGTGGATTTCCAGCGATCACTACCGCGGCCGAGTGGTCCGGCGCGGCGAAACTTAGGTGGACCAATGGCGGCTGGCTCTTCACCGGGACTTCCTCGTTTGCGACCATGAAGTTGTCCTGGGCAGGGACCTGGTTGGGGATGCCGATCTGCAACGTAGCGGTTCGGGTAGTCGCCGGCAGCGGGCCGAAATAATACGTGCCGCCGAACAACCCTTGGCCCGATTCGTCGCTTTGACCACCGGTGTCGCCGATCATTGCGCTGATCGTTGGGTGACCGGGTCGGGCGAGGCTGAAGTCACTACCGGTCAGGGTGCCCTTGTAATTGAGCGTGTTGTAGCCCGCCGGCTGTCCCGGAGGGGGTTGTGGCAGGCCGGAACCGTCTACCACTAGCCAAGCTTCAGATGGGTTAGCGGGTGTCCTCGGGTTGGCGCCGGGGCTGAAGTAGGTGAGGTTGCCCGACTTCACGGTGATGTTGACGGCGGCGTTTTTTATGCGGCCTAGCGGGTCCGGAGTGCGGATTACCGAGACCATGTCTACCTGGTCGGTGAGCTCCCAATTATCCTCGCTGGCGTAGAGCACTTCTGGCTGGGTACCTTCGCGCTCACCTTTGGTAAAAGAGAACTCCTGCGAGAAGCCGTCGTTGCTCAGCTGGAGCCCGACATCTTTGGAACCCGATGGGACCGAGGCGAGGAAGTAGGCCGGGCCGGGCTCGGCGTAATCACCCGTTGGGAGCGGCTCGCTGGTCCCGTCGACAACGAGCACTGCCCTGACGCCATTGCCGTCGTAGAAGTCGTTGTCGTTGCCCGCTGTGTCCTCGGTGCAAGTCACCCCGAAGGCCACCAGCACTTGGCCCGGCGGCGCTTGCTGGGCGTAGCTCCCCAGCCCGACCTGGTAGGCAAATCGATAACCGGTCACGTCGCCCGTGAACCCGTCTCCGTTCAACCTGCCGTCGGCAGGGACATGGAGGGCGATCCCGGGCGACGAGACGCTTTGCACGGTGCCGGCGGTGATCGCGGTGACAGCCGTGTCGCTCAGGGACTGGGCGGCCGCCGCGCCACCGAGCAGTACGGGACCGCTGAGAGCCAGGACCGCTGCTGTTATGGGCGCGATTATGTACCGCCACTCGTGCCGCCACCCGAGTAGGTGTTGCGGGCGGCGACCGGTTTTTTTCAGGAACCGTGTTGCGTTCCGGGCCTGCCGTGGCCGGGAGGAAGGGTGCAACCAAACCCTCGGCTCAAAGGAGACGATGTGCACCACTCCCTCCTATCTGTTGTTGGCACTAATGATGCCCTTGGCCTGCTCGTCTGGGACGCATTAGCTGGGATTTTAATACTCGTGGCGGCCTGGCGCCTGGCCCACTCCCCCCGGGAGCTGTTCTGCTATGGCCTGCTCTCCAAGGCGGCCTGGACCGTTACCGTCTTCTGGCTCGACTGGCACTGGGGCCCCGCCCTGTTGCCCATCGGAGCGATCGGAGCGCTCTGGCATCTGCGCAGGTTGGCTCGCAGCTCGGAGAAAGGCGGGCCGGGGTACCCACCCTTCGCCGCTGGCCACCCGGTCGACGAACAGGAGGCCAGGTGACCGCGGCCCGGGGTTGCCGGGCTGTAGTCGTGCTGGGGGCCGCCACGAACGAGGTTGAGAGCGTGCTCAGGCGGCTCGGGCTGGTGCCGTTCGACGACGAGAGCAGAGACGCCACCCTTTGGGTTCTCCGTGAGGTGATGGAGCCTGTGGCGGTGCCGGCCGCGGCGGTCGAAGTTGTCAAGCGGGGGCCGTTACTGCTCACCATTGCCCAGGTGTCCGAAGATCTTGGTGTCGGGCGGTCCATGGTCTATGAGATGATCGCCCGAGGCGAGCTCGAAGTCGTTCATCTCGGGCGGGCAGCCAGGGTGCCGGCGAAGGCCCTTGAGACCATGGTCGGCCGGCTCAGGAACGAGACAGCTTGGGCCAACAACGGTATTCCCGCCCGTCGGTCTCAGCGAGCAAAGAGGCCGGCGTAGAAGGTGCGCACAGCCAAGATGGCATCGGCCAGCAGCTGAGTCTGATTGGATCCAGGTTGGTCGATTGCTGCCTGAGAAGCGTACGCCCGGGGGCCTTGTGCGCTCGGATTAGCAAAGTTGGCGATCAGGTCGTCGAGGGCAGTCTGAGTGGCACCGACAAGGTCGCTACCAAAGCGTTCTCGGGTGAGGCTGGCGGCCACCTCGGGGCCGCCAGCATCGTTGTGGAGGAGCACAAACGCAATGTCGTACCAGTCCTTTTCCTTCCTCCGGCTGTAAGCCGCGTGAGTTTTGGCCAGGAGGAAGCCGGCGAGGCCGGTGACGTTGACATCTCCCGTAATGTCGACGCCACCGAGCCTCGCTGACAATGTCTTGGGCTCGAAATCGCGAGCAGCAAACCCGGTGCCCCGCAAGTTCACAGCTCCGAGGGCGTCGCAATCAGCAAAGCGGAGAACCTGGTCTGCCGGCTCGTCGTCGAGGTCCGCTAGCAGCTCGAACTTGACTACCACCCGAGCGCCACCGAGCTCCGAGCGCCATCTCCAGGCGAGATCTGGGTCCACTTCGAATTCGGCGTTCAGCAGGGCCTGCTCGAGACGAGCGGCGTTGGCGGAGCCGGCCGCTACCTCGAGGTTCACCTGAACGTCTACGTCTACGGTCCCTGCGTGAGCTATTGGGCTCGCGCTGCAAAGCAGCTCCGGTACCAAGCCGCCGAGGAGGACGAAGGCGGGGGTCCCGCCGTAGTGGTGTACCACGCGGACCAGCGCCTGCTCGGCCGCCTGCCGCGCCGGCCGTGACCTGACGGGATCTTCAGGCACTGACTATCTCTCGCAGGTGCTCCGCTGCTTCTTCGCCGCGCACGCCCACAAGGCGTAGGTCAGCGTAGACACGAGGCCAGGGGGCCACTTTGATGCCGTCGACGTCGACTGCCAGTCGCCTCGACGCGTTTGTCGGGAAGGGCCGAAGCACGAGCCGGCCACCTTCCATGGGCTCGAGCCGTGCCCTGCCGGCGATATTGATGAGCGCCGGCACGGTCTCACCGTCTACGTACACCTCTCCTTCGCCGACATCCGTGAGGTACGGGGCGAGCACCAACGAGGCCAGGGACCCCGTCGCCGCCCACGTAGTTCCTTGTTCGTCCATCAGCTCTGCGAAGTGCGCCAGCATCAAAGTCGGCTCGCGCCAGACGACACCACATCGCAGCTCGGCCTCCAGGCGCAGGAGGGGTGCAGCCTCGGCGTACTCGGCGAGGAGGCGTCCGGGATCGGCGACTTGCCTCCCGGAACGAGGGCCCCGTGGGGTATCAGCGCTCAGTAGGCCCAAGTCAGCCAGTACGAAGAGGGCATACGCGGTCGAGCTGACGGAATGCCCGGTAGCTTCTGACGTGGCGGATGTCGTCGGCTTGACCCCACACAACAGGGCCTCGGCAACGCTAGCGACGACCGGCGTCCAGCGGGCAGGCGCTGGAGCCTTGGTGACGGCTCGGCCGGTGCGTGACACGAGGATGGTCCCGGTCACGATCTCGGCCGCTCCGGATTCGTCCACCCAGCCGGTGCCGTGCCGCGAGGCCTCCTGTCGTGCAGCCAGGGACAGAGCAGAGCCGACGATTATGTCCGGCCTCGGACGGACGCTGAGCACTTCGCGCACGTCGCGGAGGCTGGCGCGTCCAACCCATTTGGCTAGTAGGTGGTGTTGACCTGCTCGGACGTGGAATATCGGGCCCTCCGAGCCGATGACCGCGAGTGGGCTGACGTGGGGTGGTAGGACGGCCTGGAGGGCGCTGAGGAGCCGGTGCTCAGTAATGATGACGTTGTCTGTCCGATACATCGAAAGAAAGTATACATCGGTGTTACGTCGATGTATAGGCCAGGAGCGATGTATGTGCCTCCGACCCTAGTTCCTACGTGCAGAGGCGCTGTCGGCACCATCCGCCACGCCGCCGGACGGAGCTCATGGGGCAGTTCCTTCGAGCACGGCCTGCATGGCCAGGCCGGCGTCGGCGACTGGGCGCACCCGATGCCGGTAATGACGGTAAAGGGTGCGGGGGTCGTCACCGAGCATGTCGGCCACCAATTCGATGCTTTTGCCGGCGTCCAGCAGGAGCGACACCGCCGTGTGGCGCATGAGGTAAGGGAAACCCGGGTCGAGGCCGGCCTTTGAAGCCACCCGCTTGAACACGTTGCGAAGGTTGCTTGGGTCGAGCGGCGTACCCACCGAAGACGCGAAGACCAGGCCCTGGTCCTCCCAGGCCTCACCCACTGCCAGGCGCTCTGCCGCTTGGCGCTTCCGATGAGCGCGCAGCGCATCCGCGGCCATGGGCGGGAGGGCGAGCGTACGGTTGCCGGCAGCCGACCGCTTTACGGCACCGCGCCCCGCCACCTGTCCGTCTGGCCCCATCTTCATGGAACCGGAAACTGTAAGGGTGGGAGGGTTGCTGTCGAGGTCGATCTCCCGCCAGAGCAGGCCGGTCAGTTCGCCGGGACGCAGGCCGACGCTGAGCCCGACCACCAGGAGGGCTTCGAGACGCTCGCCCTTGGCGGCCTCGAGGAGGCGCCGGACATCGGCTGCCGTGAGCGAGCGGCGCTCTTTCGTGGGCTGTGTCCGGGGCATAACCGAGAGAGCGCTGGCATTGCGAGTGACCAGGCTTCGCCGTTCCGCATGGCGCAAGGCGTCCGACAGCAGTGTGCGCATGCGGCTGATGTACGAGCGGGACAGGCCGGCTGCTGCCTTGGCCGCGAGGAAGCGGTCCACGTGCTCCGGCGCCAACTTGTCGAGCCGGAACGCGCCGAGGCCCGGTACGAGGTGAGTCCGGGCCATGGCTGCGTAGTTGGCCCTCGTGAGGTCAGAGTTGACGCGTCCGTCGACAACGGTAGCCAGCCAATGCTCCAGCCACTCCGCCACCGTCACCGAGGAGGCGCTGGGCACTATCCCCGCTGCAGCCCTCTCCCGGGCTCTCCTGGCCGCTTGCAGTGCCTCGGTCTTGGTGGCTCCGTGGACCTTGATGCGCCGGCGCCGACCTGTCGAGGGGTCCCGCTCGACATCGACTGTGGAGTCCCACCGACCGCGTACCGGGTCGTAGGAGATGCTGCCCTCTCCCCACCCACGGCGTTGAGTTGTCTTCGCGCGACGGGGGAGCGGAGGGGCTTTGGTCACGGAGTTGATAATAGCAGTTTTGGGGGGACATTGGGGGGACATGTTTATCGGATTCCGACGGACGGCAGTGGAATTACTTATTCTAAAACGCTTGTAGTACAAGGACTTTGTGGATCTCCGCAGACAAGCGTGGACCCCATAAACCCGAATGGCATGCAAGAGGTTCGGGAGTTCGATTCTCCTCGCCTCCACCAGGAGCCCAGGTCTCAGAGGCGATGCGTGAGCCCTCGCAGGAGACCAACAACGGGTGGATGAGCCACAAAAGTAGCCACGCCAGGACGGCATCCAGCGGAGGAGTGCCTCCATTAGGTTGGCTACCACTTCGGGCTGGCCGATCGGCCTGGTGAGGCTGCGGGGTACGGTGTTGTCGTGCGCTCACGTTGGAAGGTTGCCGGGGCCGGGCTGGCCGCGGTGACGTGCATGGCGGTCGCTAGCCCTTGCGGGGCCGCAAGCGCGTCGAGAGTGGCGCAGGAACAGGTCGACACGACGTCACCGCTGATAGTCGCCAAGCAGTTGGCGCTCAGCGGAACGGACCTGCCACCCGGTTGGACATCGGACGGCCAAGCTGGCCAGTGCATGGCCGGTAAGGGCTCTAACCCGGCTGCTCCCTACTGTGGTAACGCCCCGCTCCCGGGCTGGCACGCCACCGATGAAAAATTTGCCGCGTGCGTGGGGGTCCCGGTCTCCCAGATTCCCCTGGTCGCCGGGGAGGACGAGCCAGGCGAACCCTTCACCTACTCGTCATCTAGCTATACGGCCCCCGCACGGCTCGGGGCGAACCCTGATTTCCAATCGAGCGTGCAGTCAGCCCTCATGATCGAAATGT
>DATKHZ010000477.1:0-5279 GCA_035509995.1 Acidimicrobiales bacterium
CGACCATGCATCTGACATCCATGTCGAGCCGACCGGCAAGGACGTGCGGATCCGTTACCGGATCGACGGCGTGCTCCACGAGGTAATGCGTTCCCCGAGGAACATCCAAAACGGCATGATCAGCCGGCTCAAGGTGATGGCTGACATAAACATCGCTGAGCGCCGCATACCCCAGGACGGCCGCATCAGCACCACCATCGACGGACGTTCGGTGGACCTGCGGGTCGCCACCCTCCCGACGGTCAACGGTGAGAAGGTCGTCATGCGGATCCTGGACAAGAACCAGGCCGAACTGCGCCTGTCCGATCTCGGGTTCCTGCCGGACAACATGAAACGGTACGAGGTCTCGTACACCAAGCCCTACGGCACCGTGCTGGTTACGGGCCCGACCGGCTCAGGGAAGACGACAACGCTGTATGCAACCCTGAACATCTTGAACCAAGTTTCGAAGAACGTGATCACGGTAGAGGACCCGGTCGAGTACCAGTTGGACGGGATAAACCAGATCCAGGTGAACAACAAAGCCGGGCTCACCTTCGCGTCTGCGCTGAGGACGATCCTGCGGGCGGACCCCGACATCATCCTGGTGGGGGAAATAAGGGACCGCGAGACGGCCGGGATCGCCGTCGAAGCCGCCCTGACCGGCCACCTGGTGCTTTCCACCATCCACACCAACGACGCCTCCACTACTCCGAACCGGCTTATCGAAATGGGGGTCGAACCGTTCCTCGTCGGGAGTGCCCTGGACTGCATCGTCGCCCAGCGCTTGGCTCGTAAATTGTGCGAACGGTGCAAGCAGGAGTTCGCCGTAGAGCCGGACAAGCTCGAGAGCCTCGGGTGGGACCTTGATGAGCTGGTGATACCAGATCATTTCTACCGGTCCGTGGGATGCCACCTCTGTGGGAAGACCGGCTACGCCGGACGCTTCGCTGTCCACGAGGTGCTCAATGTCAACGAAGAGATAGAGCGCATGATCGTCGAGCACGCCCATGCCGACGAAATCAGGAAGGCCGCGATGGCGGACGGGATGCTGACGCTGCGCCACGCCGGCCTCATGGGTGCGGCATCGGGTATTACCTCCCTTGACGAGGTCCTCAGGGTGATCGCCTAAATCGTGGCCCCCGGGCGACGGGCGCTCGATCTTCCCAAAACGGACGACGCCTATCAAGGTCATCTAGAGGTAAGCCGACAAGACAGTGATGCAGACTGCCTCGCGCAAAGTCGGCGAGTTCCTCGTGAACCGCAAAGTCCTCTCCAAAGACGCTCTTGAGTACGCGTTAGCCAAGGAGTCCGAAACCGGGGTCCCTCTCGCGAAGATCCTTTCGACCGAGGGGCTCGTGAGCGAGCGTGACCTGGTGGCGGCTGTAGCCGACCAGTTGAACCTGCCCTTCTGGGACCCGACCACGACCCCGGTGTCGGCGCTTGTCGACGGGGTGATCCCGGCCGACATCGCGAGAAAGCACATGGTCGTCGGCTTGGCCTTGGAGGGCGAATCCCTGCTGGTCGCCACCGACAACCCTCTGGACGAGGCGGCGCTCACGATGATCGGCCAGGTAACCGGCTGGAAGGCCAAGCCTTGTTTGGCGACCCGCTCCGACATTTCCGGGGCGATCTCGGCAATGTACGGGCCCAACCCGGCAACCTCGGCCGCCACCTTCGGTAGTGGGCTAGACGAACCGAGCCAGCTGCATGTGAACCAGATGCTGGTACAGCTCGTCGAGTTCAAGGGCTCGGACCTCCATCTGACCGCTGGTTTGCCGCCGATGGTCCGCGTTGATGGCGATCTCCGGCCTTTGGAGGGTTTCGAGGTCCTGATCCCCTCAAAGGTGCGAGACCTCGTCTATGAGATCCTTTCGCAAAAGATCAGGACGCGCTTCGAAGACGACCTAGAGCTGGACACCTCCCATGTCGTGCCGGGCGTCGGGCGCTTCCGCGTGAACGTGTTCCAACAGCGCGATTCGGTCGGCGCTGTGTTCCGCGCGATCCCCTTCGAAATCATGTCGTTGGACGATCTCGGCGTACCAGCGTCGGTGCGCCAGTTCGCCGACTTGCCGCGCGGTCTGGTGCTGCTCACTGGTCCAACTGGTTCAGGTAAGTCCACCACCTTGGCCTCTCTGATCGACATCATCAACTCCACGAAGCCCCTCCACATCATGTCCGTCGAAGACCCGATCGAGTACCTGCACAACCACAAGCGGGCTGTCGTCAACCAGCGCGAAGTCGGAGAGGACACCAAGGGTTTTGCCGAAGCCTTGAAACACGTTTTGCGTCAGGACCCCGACGTGATCCTCGTCGGCGAAATGCGCGACCTCGAGACGGTATCGACGGCTCTCACAGCGGCGGAGACCGGCCACCTTGTTTTCGCGACACTGCATACCCAGGACGCACCCCAGTCGATCGACCGTATGATCGACGTCTTCCCCGCGCACCAGCAGCAACAGATCCGCACGCAGCTCGCGGTGACTCTCCAGGGTGTGGTAACCCAGCAGCTCCTCCCCAGAGCGAGCGGAAAGGGGCGGGTGGTTGCTTGCGAGATACTCGTGGCTACCCCGGCGGTACGTAACTTGATCCGGGAGGGCAAGACCCACCAGATTTACAGCGCAATGCAGGCGGGCGCGAAGTTCGGGATGGTCACGATGGACCAAATGCTTGCGCACCTGGTCAAGCGAGGCCTGGTCACGCATGCGGCTGCGGTAGAGCGCTGCGCGAACCCCGAGGATCTCCGCCGGCTCATCGAAGCCGCTTGAGCTACCGAGTTTTGGAAAGGAACGCAGCATGGCTCAGATGACCTTTGCGTACAAAGTCCGCGACACAGAGGGCAAGCTCCTCGAGGGGACGCTCGACGGCGACAACCAGGGGCTCGTCGCCAACCGCTTGCGCCAGATGGGGTACACGCCCATCAAGGTCGAGGCTAAGAACGCCCACTCCATTAAGAAAGAGATCCGGATCCCGGGTTTCGGCGGCCGCGTCCCACTGAAGGACATAGCCCTCTTCAGCCGGCAGTTCGCCACGCTCATAAGCGCCGGCCTGACCTTACTGCGCTCCCTGACAATATTGACAACGCAGACCGAAAACCCCGTGCTGGCCAAGGTCGTCACAGACGTGCGTGGTCAGGTCGAAAGAGGCGTCTCGCTCTCTGCGGCCATGGCTACCCATACCAAGATCTTCGACAGGCTCTTCGTGTCGATGGTCCGGGCGGGGGAGGCCAGCGGTGGTTTGGACCAATCGCTGCTCCAACTGGCCAACATGTTGGAAACCCAAGCCGCCCTTCGCGGCAAGATCAAGTCGGCGATGGCCTACCCGGCGGCTGTGCTGACCCTGGTCGTGCTGATCGCGTCGGCGATCATCTTGTTCGTTGTCCCGGTTTTTAAAGGCATTTACGCCCAATTGCACGGCACTCTTCCGTTTCCGACCGAGATCTTGATCCAGATATCGAACGTTGCAGTGAAGCTCTTCATCCCGATCCTGGTATTGGTGGTGATCGGCGTGCTCCTCTTCCGTCGCTGGATAAAGACGGACCAGGGCAGGGCCCTTTGGCACATAACACTGCTCAAGGTCCCGATCTTCGGGAGCTTGATCCGCAAGACGGCCATTTCCCGCTTCTGCTCGACGTTTTCATCCCTTCTGAAGGCCGGGGTGCCGGTACTCGAAGCGCTTGACATTACCAAGGAAACCGTGAACAACGTCGTTGTCGAAAGGGCTGTCGATGCTATGGCCGATGGGGTGCGCCGTGGCGAGCCCATTGGCGCCAATCTCGTGTCGCACCCGGTGTTCCCGGCGATGGTGGTGCAGATGATTGGCGTTGGCGAAGAGACCGGCGCACTGGACCAGATGTTGGGCAGGTCGTCAAAGTTCCTGGAAGAAGAGATCGAGCGGATGGTGGAGTCGCTCACATCGCTCCTCGAGCCCTTGCTCATCGTTGTCCTCGGTGGGGCAGTCGGGTCGATGGTGATCTGCCTTTACCTCCCGATGTTCAAGGTCGACACCCTGATCAACAACGGGACAAACGGCTAACACTGGGCAAAATAGGCAATGGCGGAACGCCTAGCTCAAGTTCCGGGCCCCGCCGCCGACAACCAAGGCAGCGAGCACCAGAGCAAGGCGAGCCTGCCACAGCGGGGGAGCCAAGCACGCGGCCCAGCGTCGAACGACGGGGGGCCCGCTGGCCGGTCTGGCTGCAATTCCCGGCGATGCTGCCGGGCTGCCTACGGGCGGAGCTCGCAACCAACTATTAGGCATTATAGAAAGGAAAAAAGTGCTCCAGCACATGTCCGACAAAAGGCGCCGGGGTGGCGATCAGGGCTTCACCCTCATCGAACTTATGGTCGTCGTCCTCATCATGGGTATCTTGGCCGCAATTGCCATCCCGACATTCCTAAGCACAACCAAGAGCGCCAAGAACACGGCGGCTTTGTCCAATGCCGTGAACGCCGCCACTAGCGAGATCTCCACCTTCTCCACGCAGCAGACGTTCGATTCGTCTCAATACGCGGCCGCCCAAAACGTCGACCCGGCCCTGCCGTGGGATATCACAACGGCCGACACCAAGCCTGCCATAGGAACGATCCTTATCCAGACGTCCAGCGCCTGGGTCGCAGGGGCCACGGTATGGAGCAACGGTGCCACCGCTACCGGGACCATCATGTACCTGCAGAGCCAGCCAAAGAACTCCGCTCAGTGCTACGTTGTGCTCGATGATCAGCAAAGCACCCCGCCAGAAGTAGGGTACTTCGTCTATGGCAACACGTGCGCTGCGGCGACAGCGGCGCCGGCGAGCATGCCGACCGCTGGTACCCCGCAGGTTGGTAGTGCCTCGGCAGCCGTGAGCACTACGTTCCCGACCACTTGGGCCGGGTTCTACAACACCTTCTAGTCCGTAAGTTTCGAACCGCAGAGTGACACAAGGGCCGGCCCTCGGGCCGGCCCTTGTCGGCGTTTTGGGGCTGAAGAGCATTACAGGCATAACGAATGCCTGCCGATAAGTAGAGAGTTGAGCGATTTGTCGAGTGAACTGGTGAGGCGCTGATGGCAAAAAGAATGAGCATTGGCCTCGACATTGGGTCGTCAGCGGTGCGCGCTGCCGAAGTGATGATCGATGGCGACCGCAAGGTGTTGCGTCGGTTCGCACAGGTTGGTCTGCCAGCTGGCGCAGTGATCGAAGGTGAGGTGCGCGACCGCGAGGCCGTTGCCACTGCTATCAAACGGCTGTGGCAACATGGGCGGTTCAGTAGCAAGAAGGTAATTGTCGGGCTGGGAAGCCAACGGGCCATGGTGCGCCA
>DATKHZ010000478.1:0-3939 GCA_035509995.1 Acidimicrobiales bacterium
CACGCAGAGCCGCCGACGGGCATCGAGCGGCGGCCTCGGCATCGACTCGCCGCACGGCGGCACTGGCAAATGCTTCGCCGAGTGCAGCGGCGGGGGCGCAGGCTGACCAGGCGGCGACTGCCAGGTGGGCCTCCACCACGCCTGCGGTCTGTAGACGGCCGGCCAAGAACGCCAACAGTGTCGCCTCGTCATGCACCCGGCCCGCCTTCACTGCCTCTTCCAAGCCCCCTGAGTGGGCGTACCCCCCTGCCGGGAACCGCCCGTCCGCCACCAATAACAGGGTGGCCAGCCTCGGTCTTGCCCACCCTTCGTCCCCGCTGCTGCCGTTACCCCGTTCGAAGCCGCCGTCGTTGCCGGTGACGGTGCTGGCGTTGGTTTTGGCGGCGGCGCTGGCGTTGCCGTTGGCGGCGGTGGTGTGCATCAGAACAGGAAATATCTCTGCGCCATCGGCAGTTCTTTAGCGGGCTCCTCGGTTACTTGCTCGCCGTCAAGCCAGACCGTGAAACTGTCAGGGTCGACTCGGATATCAGGGAGCGCGTCGTTGAGCGGTAGGTCGGCCTTGGTCAAATGACGCGTGTTGGCCACGGGCACCAGCCGGCGCCCGACACTGAGGTGGTCACCCAATCCCGCCTCCAGGGCAGCGGGCGCCACAAAGGCCACCGAGGTCCGGGGTGCGACGCCAGCACTGGACCCGAACATGGGCCGGGCTAGCACCGGCTCTGGCGTGGGGACCGAAGCATTGGCGTCGCCCATCTGCGCCCACGCTACAAAGCCGCCTTTTATCACCAGTGACGCCCGTACACCGAAAAAAGCTGGTTGCCAAAGGGTGATATCGGCGAGCTTGCCGACTTCAACGGAGCCCACCTCGGCGTTCAGGCCGTGCGCGATGGCTGGGCAGATGGTGTACTTGGCCACATATCGCCGCGCCCGGATGTTGTCCGCGCGCCCGTCGCCGGGCAGTGCCCCGCGCCTTTTTTTCCCCACATGTGCGGTCTGCCACGTGCGCAACACGACCTCTCCTGCGCGGCCCATGGCCTGGGAGTCGGAGCCGATCATGGAAATGGCGCCCATATCGTGGAGGATGTCCTCCGCTGCGATGGTGGAGGGGCGGATACGGCTCTCCGCAAAAGCCAAGTCCTCAGCCACCGCCGGGTTGAGATGGTGGCACACCATCAGCATGTCCAGGTGCTCGTCAATGGTGTTTATCGTGTGAGGCCGCGTGGGGTTGGTGGAGGACGGCAGGAAATTGGCTTGCCCGGCAACCCGAATTATGTCGGGGGCATGGCCTCCGCCCGCTCCTTCGGTATGGTAAGCGTGGATGGTACGGCCAGCTACGGCACCGATGGTCGACTCCACGAACCCGGCCTCGTTGAGCGTGTCCGTGTGCAGCGCGGCCTGCACCCCGGCCGCATCGCACACCCGCAGGCAGGCGTCAATGACGGCGGGCGTCGAGCCCCAGTCCTCGTGCAGCTTGAACCCGGCTGCCCCAGCCCGCAGTTGTTCCCACAGCCCTTCTTCCGAAACGGTGTTGCCCTTGCCCAGCAAGGCGACGTTCACGGGCCATGCGTCGAGAGCCTCGAGCATCCGGGCTAGGTTCCACGGGCCCGGCGTCACGGTGGTCGCCCTGGTGCCCTCGGCGGGGCCGGTGCCGCCGCCAATGATGGTCGTCACGCCCGAGGCCAGGGAAACATCAAGGATCTGTGGGCAGATAAGGTGGACATGGCAGTCGATGGCACCCGCGGTCACGATCTTTCCGTTCCCGGCGATGATCTCAGTGGAAGGGCCAATTGTCAGCCCGGGGGTTACGCCGTCCATCGTGTCGGGGTTGCCAGCCTTCCCGATGGCGTTGATGCGGCCGTCCCGCACCCCGATGTCAGCCTTCACCACTCCCCAGTAATCGAGGATTATGGCACCGGTCACCACCAGGTCAGGCGCCCCCTCCGCCCTGGTGGCCCGGCCCTGGCCCATAGACTCGCGTATTACTTTCCCGCCCCCGAACACCGCCTCGTCGCCGGCGCGCCCGGGCCCACCGCAAAGATCGTCGGTGACTTCAATGAAAAGGTCGGTGTCGGCCAAGCGCACGCGGTCGCCCGTAGTCGGCCCGAACAACGCCCCGTACCTAGCGCGGCTTATCTCAGGCATCGAGGAACCCGCTGACCTCGCCTCGGAACCCGGCCATGTAACGGGAACCCCCAAAAGGCACCAGCTGGACCTCCATGGCCACACCCGGTTCGAAGCGGACGCTGGTGCCTGCGGGAACGGCCAGACGGTGGCCCCGGGCCGCCTCGCGATCGAAGGACAAGGCGGGATTGGACTCCCCGAAATGGAAGTGTGAGCCCACCTGCACCGGTCTGTCGCCCGTATTCTCGACCCGGAGGACCGTCACCGGCTTTCCCTGCGAGGATACAACTGTCCCGTCGGCGAAAATCACTTCCCCCGGGTTCATGCAGCGAATCCTGCGCCCGCACCCATCGTGCGCCTTCTCACGGCACCGGGTTGTGAAGGGTCACAAGTTTGGTGCCGTCGGGGAACGTCGCCTCAACTTGGACCATCTCCAACATCTCCGGCACGCCGTCCATGAGTTGTTCCCTGCGCAGGACCTGACGTCCCTCCGCCATGAGTTCTCCCACACTACGTGCACTACGGGCGCCCTCCAATATGAAGCTCGACAGAACTGCTACCGCCTCCGGATAATTCAGCTTGACGCCCCGGGCCAGCCTGTCACGCGCCACCATGGCGGCCAAGGAGACCAGCAGCTTGTCCACCTCGTGTGGGCTCAACAGCACGTCCTCGACCCTATATCCCGTGAGCCACTTGAGCCGCCCCGGCACGGCGCTCCGTGTTACCGCTCGGTTAACGCTTACCCCTACGTCGGTGCCACCGTGGCCGACCGGCGGCGCCCCCCACGGGAAACTTATAATCTTCTGTTAATGTTGCCGCCACACGGGGGAAACGCTCGGGGTGCAACCTGGGGACGTGGAAGCTGTCATGGCATCTTTGCCTAGGGAGCAGGCGACCGGCGAAGCACGAGGGGGCGACGGTTGGGTGGCCGCCCTCGCATTACATCGAGGCTCGTTCGTGCCCTTGCACCGCCAGATCCACGACCTCGTGCGCGAGGAGATCGTCGCCGACCGCCTCCCCCCCGGTGCGCGGCTCCCCTCGGAGGAGGAGCTAGCGGAGCGGTGGGGTGTCAGCCTCGCCCCCGTGCGCCAGGCCCTCGTGGAGCTTGCGGCCGAAGGGTACCTCGACCGGCGCCGGGGACGGGGCACGTTCGTCCGTCAATCGAAGTTCGAGGAGAAACTGTCGATCCTCTCCAGCTTCAGCGGGAGCCACGGCCAGCACGGCGAACGTCCGGAGCTCGTGATGTTGTACTCGGGCCTCGCCGCCGCTCCCCGGGAGGTGGCCGCTGCCCTGGGCGTGAGGCCACGCAGACCACGCAGACTTGTTCTCATCCAGCGGCTTGCCCACTTGGAGGCGAGCCCGGTGGCGCTGCTGTCGGCCTACCTGGACCCAGCCCGTTTCCCCGGCATCGAGAAGCGGGAGCTCGTGGGCGGATCGCTGTACCGCACGTTCGACACGGTCTACGGCGTCAAGCTCGTCCGGGCCGAAAGCGTCATCGAGGCCGTCCACGCCGGTGACTACGAGGCCGTGCCGCTCGCGGTGGGGACCGGCACGATGGTCCTGCGGGTGGACTCGGTCACCTATGACCGCGACGATGCTGCCGTGGAGTTCTCGAGGGTCCTGTACCGCGTCGAGCGGTTCCGTTTCAGCCTCGAGAGCTACCGGCTAGACGATCGGATCCTGCACTTCCCGTCATCGGGAGCAACCGGGGCGGACACCGGCGCGGTCGCCGACAATGAGGCCGACAATGGGCCAGTCCCCGACAATGAGTGAAACGGGGGGTGTGCCAGGCCCGGGGGCGGCCCGGCAGGAACTCCC
>DATKHZ010000479.1:0-3757 GCA_035509995.1 Acidimicrobiales bacterium
CGTTACCGTTGACCACGCAGCCACGCCCGAACAGTTCGCCACGTTCTTCGCAGTTGTCGCGCGCTACCTCGGGGTGCCTGTCCGAGTCGTGACGGGTTTCCGTGCACCGAGCGCGGCGAATACCTCAGGGCCGCTGCCCGCCGGTCAGTACGAGTTGACCAACCGGGATGCCTGGACATGGGACGAGGTACCAGTTGTTGGCTACGGCTGGGTCGTCGTCGACGCGACGCCGGTGCTGACCACCGCTGACCCCTCCGCGCCGTCTGAGCCGGTAAAAGCAACCCCGCGGGTACAGGCAAAGCAGGCCACTGCTCTTCCGGGCAAGGGTGCTGCGCACGCAATCGCCAAGCCCGTAAAGGTGAAGCTCACACTGCCGCTGCACGTCGACTGGGCACTGGTGTTCGGGGCGGGGCTACCTGCCGCCATCGTCCTCACTTTGCTCAGTGGCGGTTTGGGGGTGCCGGCGCTTCGCCGGCGTCTGCGACGCTTGGCCCGCCATCGGCTCGACGACCCCGTGTTGTTGGCCACGGGCGCCTGGCTCGAGCTCCTCGACGGCCTCTCCCGGCTCAGCGTCGAGGTGCCGTCTTCGGCGACGAGCACCGATGTTGCCGCCCAGGTGGCTGACCGCTTCGGTGCGGACCTGGCGCCGGCGGTCGAGCTCGTCGGAACGCTCGCAGACCAGGCTCTCTACTCCACCGAGTTGCCGGTTGACGCGGAGTCAGCGCGGCTCGCCTGGGAGTCGCAGAGGAGGATCTACCGTTCCATGCGGCATTCCGTCCCGGGCAGGGACAGGGCGCGCGCTTTGCTGCTGGTCGGCACTGCCCCCGGCCGCCCCGTCGACGAGGGCCCGCGATGAGAGGCCGCAAGAACGCGACAGCAATCGCCGGTGGCTCCACCTTCCCGGGCTACGCAAACGTCGCGGAGCTGGCTAGCGGGGCATTCGCCACCGTGTACAGAGCGGTCGAGCTCGGGACCGGTCGCCCTGTTGCCCTGAAGGTCCTGCGGGTTGCGGACGCGTCGCCACACCTCCTCGAGGTCTTCGAAAAGGAGCTGGGAGCGCTGGCCCTGCTCAGCAACCATCCCAACGTGACGACCTTGTACGGGACGTTCTTCACGCCCGAGGGGCGCCCGGTCCTCGTGCTCGAGCTGTGCCGGGAGTCCCTCGCGCACCGAGCCCGCCAAAGTGGGCCGTTATCGGCAGGCGAGGTCGTCCAGGTCGGTATCAAGATCGCCGGGGCGCTCGAGACAGCGCACCGCTCCGGTCTCCTCCACCGGGACATGAAGCCCCAGAACATACTCGTGTCCCAGTTCGACGAGCCCGTCCTGGCTGACTTCGGGGTCGCCACCCTCCAGGCCCAGGCACAGTCGACTGAGGGAGTGTTCGGGTTCACGACCCTGCACGCCCCGCCGGAGGCCCTTGAGGGCCTGCCCCTTTCTCCTTCGTCGGACATTTACGGCTTGGCGTCGTCGATGTACCAGCTCCTCGTGGGCCGTGGGCCCTTTTCTTCGTACGAGGGAGAGGCTCCTGCTTCGGTTATCTTGCGCATCCTGCGGGACCCTGCTCCCCGGGCACCCGCCAATGACATACCCGTTGCCCTCGCCGACCTCATCGAGAACGCCCTGGCCAAGGACCCGAGCAAGCGTCCCCAGACCGCTGGCGCCTTCGCCGAAGCGCTGCGCGATATCGAATCCCTTGCGGGCTGGTCGCAAACCCCTTATGTCGTATGGGGCGCCAGTCAGGCTGCGCCGGGCCGCGCCGAGGACGAGGTGCCGGCGCCGGCGGCGCCGGCGCCGGCGGCGGAGCGCTTGTCACAGCTGTTACATGCCGAGAGAGCGACCCTTGACCGCTTGCACGACCCCGCAACACAGGTAGCGCCCGCAGCGCCCGCGCCAGTGCGGCCGGCCCCACAGGTGCCGCCGGCGGCGGCCGCACGGCCGCCGGGCCACGCCGCTGGGTCTCCGGCTCAGCCCGCGGGGGCTCCGGCGAAGGCTGCGGGCAAACCGAGCAAAACACGGCACCCGTCGCCGCCCTCGCCCAAGCTGGCCCCCCAAGAGCCAGCTCCCCCGGGCACCAGATCCGTCATTGCACCCGAGCCCCAAGAGCGGAACGTGTTGACCCCTCTCCCGGCGAGTGCCAAGGTCCGCGTCATCGCCCCGGCCGAACCGGTGACCCCGGTGTCCTCATGGCTAACGGCTTTGCCCGGTACGCAAGGCGCGGCCTGGGGCCGGCAATGGCCCCTGTCGCCAGTACCGACCGCTGCGAGCGGGCCTGCCCAACCGCAACCGAGTGCCACCCGGCCGCTCAGCAGCCCCGGGCAGGGGCTGGACGCCGGGCGGGGCGCTCCACGCAGGAAAGAAGCGCGGGTGTTCGTGGGCGCTCTGGTCGCGGCGGTCGTCCTGGTGGGGGGTCTCGGGTGGGCCGCACTGGCCCATTTGTTATGAACCTTCCAGCTATTGGGCCCGCCTCGCGCTCCGGGCGCGGGTACCCTGCTTTGTCGTGACGACCGCCAAGACCACCAAGTCGGTGCTCTCCGGGATCCAGCCCACGGGCGCAGTCCCTCACCTGGGGAACTATCTGGGAGCCTTAAGGTGGTGGGTCGACTTCCAGGACCGCTACGACGCCTTTTATTGCGTGGTCGACCTGCACGCACTGACGGTGCCCGGCGACCCCGAGGAGCTATCCAAGGCGACCCTCTCCATGGCCACCTTTTTGCTCGCCTGCGGCCTCGACCCAGGGCGTTGCACCCTGTTCGTCCAGAGCCATGTTCACGAGCACGCCGAGCTGGCCTGGCTGCTCGAGTGCATTGCCAGCATGGGTGAGCTGGCCCGGATGACCCAGTTCAAGGACAAGACCAGCAAGGGTGGCGAAGAGGCAGCCCGGCTGGGTTTCTTCGCGTACCCGGTCCTCATGGCCGCCGATATCCTCCTCTACGACGCGGACCTCGTCCCGGTCGGCGACGACCAACGCCAACACCTCGAGCTCACGCGCGTCCTCGCGCAGCGCTGGAACACCCGTTACGGGGAGACCTTCACGCTCCCGGAGGCTGCCATAGCCCCCGCTGGGGGCGGGGCTCGCATCATGGACCTGCAGGACCCCCTGCACAAGATGTCGAAGTCAGCTGGATCAGACGCTGGCCTCATATCCCTGCTCGACGACCCAAAGGTCATCGAGCGAAAGGTAAAGCGGGCGGTCACCGACCTCGAGCCGCCCGGCCCGGGCGCCGTGCGCTGGGACCCGCAGGCCAAGCCGGGGGTCTCCAACTTGCTGGAACTGCTGGCCGCGTTGAACGGCGGGAAACCCGGTGAGATCGCCGCCGGGTACGACAACTACGGGCAGCTCAAGGCGGATGTGGCGGAAGCGGCTGTCGAGACGCTACGGCCGCTCCAGGAGCGCTATCGCGAGCTGGCGCAGGACCCCGCAGCGGTCCAGGTCATCCTCGCTGACGGTGCTGCGCGGGCATCCGAAGTGGCTTCCGGGACGCTGGAGCGCGCACGCGCCGCGATCGGCTTGCTCCCCCATTAGCGGCCGCTAACGACGCTTGGCGGCACACGTGATGCAAAAGCGGGCGGCCGGCATCGCCTCCAAGCGAGCTGCGACGATCTCGCCGTGGCAGGACTCACAGGTGCCGTAGGTGCCCGCCTCGATCTTTTCGAGCGCATGTTCTACATCGAGCAGGTTGGCCGTCAACGTCATCCCGAGCGCTTCGGTCTCGCCGCGCTCGGCCGTCACCTGGCTCGAATCGGCGAAGTTCGGGTC
>DATKHZ010000480.1:0-2941 GCA_035509995.1 Acidimicrobiales bacterium
TACCCGCAGCGCCGCTCCCTTGCCCTGGTTGTGGGCCAGGACGACGTTTGTGAGCTGGGGCCTGCCCGGAAGAGACTCGTCGAGCTCCCGGTCGCTCCCGTCGGTAGATCCGTCCGAAACGGCGATCACCTCGTAGGTGGCCCCCGAGGCATCGAGGACGGACAGCAGCCGTTCGATGGTAGGCACCAGGAGCTTGCCCGGGTTGTAGTAGGGGACGACCACCGTGAGGTCCAGGTTGGCATCGAGCAGGGCCAGGTTGGCTCGTTCGACGAGGCCGGCCCGGGAGCCCTCGGCGTGGCCCCAGGCCACCACGAGCATTCCCGCGCAGACAGACGACGTCCCTACGACCATGACTGTGGCGATCTCGGTCATGGAGTGGTGCCAGATGCTTGTCCCCACGATCACGATGAGGATCGCCGGCCAGCAGAGGTTGACCGTGACCCGGCCGCCGCGGTTCAGGTGGTAGTGGAGCAGGACCGTGACCAGGCCCAACAGTGCGCTGCTGAAGCTGAGAAGCCCGACGACACTTGCCGCCGGCGAATAACGCACCCCGAACAGCGCCCGCACGGTCCCGGGTGCGAAAACGCACACCACCACGGCTGCAACGAAACCTGTCAGGGCAACGGCAGCCGAGCCGAGCGCGAACATCAGCCGCTGGTTGGGCTTACTGTCGGGCCCTACCAGGCGTGGTATGTCCGAGCCGACAAGTCTGGGGAACGTGAGCGCCGCAATGGCCCCGGGCGCGAGCAGAGCTATCTGCGCAATCGTTGCCGCCGCCGAGTACCAGCCTGAAACCTCTCGGCCGAGCCAGTGCCGTGCGAGGACGACGTCGATTGTCGTAAGGATCCAATAGCCAGTGAACGCCGCTCCGGCCAATCTGGCGTGGCCCCACACAAGGCGGGTAGAGCCTGGGCCGCCAGCCAGCGGGGGACTTTCGTCGCCAGTTGGGCCCGGAGCAGGGCTTGCGGCCGGGGCACCCAGACCGCTGACCGGCGCTTCGGGATGCCTGAGCATCTCTCGGAGGCCGATGAGGACTATGACGGCAGTGACCACCTCGCCCCAGACCATTGCCACGAAGGCACCTTCGAGGCCTCCGCCGTGGCGGACAAGCAGGACGCCCACAACGATCCGGACCACCATCCCGGCGATCAGGCCCGTTGCCAGCAACCGCTGCCGCCCCTGGCCGACCAGCACACCCTTGGGGACGACGCTCAGCCCCACGGGCAGGGCATACGCCCCCAGCAGAAGAGCGCTCGTGATCGAGGGCAGGTGGAGGAACCGCTCGACAAGAGGCGACAGGGCGAGCAGGACAGCGGAGACGCCCGCGCCGAGGAGGCACGCGTCTATGAGCAGCGCCCCGGCCGCGACCGGTGCCACACGCCCGTCTGGCCCCCGAGCTACGGCGCGGCCGAGGGCCACCTGCAATGCGTTGGCAGGCACTTCGAACAGCAGCGCTATCCCGGCGAGTGCCGCAAGGGCGCCGAAAATAGCCGGGCTGGCCGAACGCGCTATGAGCACGAGGTACAGGAAACTCCCGAGATTGACCGCCAGAGTCACCGCCGCGACCGTCCAGCGACGGCGGTGCTGGCGGTCCGTGGCCTGCTCGGCGTTACCTGTCATGCTTCGTCCCTCGGCCACAGACCGCTCGAAAACTCACTGACGTACTCATCGGCACGGAGGGCGCGAGGTGGCCCCTTTTTCGGCTAATTGCCTAGCGTCCTTCTAACCGGAGAGTACCCTCTCCGACGAGCGCCCTATGACACCCCCCTCGCCGCCGCCCCCAGTCCAGTTGCAGGGGCGCGTGGCGGTCCCGGTCGACATCCACCAGCTGTCGGCGTCGGTGCGCTTTGACGTGGCCTCTCAGACCGCTGAGGTTGCTGCGACGGTCGAGCTGACCGTTGACGGCCCAACCGGCTGCCCGGTCTTCGACCTGCGCCAGGGCATCGACGCCGCCGAGCTTGACGGCCGGCCGCTCCCGCCAGATGCCCTTGGCTATGCGGACATGGGAGCTGGTCACGATGCCCGCATGAGGGTCATTGATGTCGCTTGCGAAGGCGGCAGCGCGCACGTCCTGAGCTTGCGCTACCGGCTGGGTACGCCCGAGGCGACGGGTGCCGTGCCGGTTGTCTGGTCGCCACCCGGCGACGGAGTGTCCTGGGACCTCTTCATGTCGGACCTGGAGCCCGGCCGGTACCTCGAGATGTGGCTACCCGCCAACCTTTGCCATGACCAGCTTTCCGTCCAGCTCGAAGTCGAGGTCGCCGGTACAGCGCGGCCGCATGTGCTGCTCGCTAATGGGACTGCCGTCGAGCACACGCCCGGGTATGGCTGGAGCGTTCGTTACCCCGCAACCTTCACGTCCCTTTCCCCGTTGCTCGTCCTGGGCCCGTCGGACCACGCCCGGGCGCAGCAGACAACGGTGCAGGCTGGAGGCGGGGAGACCCGGGTGAGGGTCGCGCGTCTCGATGGTGGTGGGTCGGATCTTCACGACGTCACCGCCGACATTGCGGCGTGGCTCTCATATTTCACGGAGCGCTACGGCCCGTGGGCGCACGGCGACGATTTTCTGGCCGTCGTCTGGGACTTGCCAAGAGGGATGGAGTACGACGGCGCGACCACAGCGTGCGAGCCGGCGATCGAGCACGAGGTGTTCCACAGCTGGTTCGGCAGGGGTGTGAAACCGGCGTGCGCGGCCGACGGTTGGGTCGACGAGGCGATGGCGACCTGGGCGACCGCGTCGCGGGGGGCAGCCACCGGGCGATTTGCTGTCGAAGAACTCGGCCTGGACGAACCGCCGAGCCTGCTTTACCCGGCTCATCCATGGAGCCGGCACACCCCCCGGGAAGCCTACGCAGCCGGTGGGCGCCTGATGTCGGGCTTGGCGCACATGGCCGGTGGCGCGGCGCAGTTGCGTTCTGCCCTCGCCGCCTGGCACAAGGCG
>DATKHZ010000481.1:0-3269 GCA_035509995.1 Acidimicrobiales bacterium
CGACAGTACGGCCCGGCCCTCCTTCACGGCGGTCGAGACCTGGACATGACCACCGCTGACGTTGTGCCCAATGGCGTTGTCGACGAGGTTGGCGATGAGACGTTCGATCAATATGGGGTCCCCGTCCAGCGGTGCGGAGCAGGTGGCGGCCTCGATACGCAACCCGAGGCGTTCGGCTTCGCGGCTTGGGCGCGCTATTACGCTCTGGCAGATCTTCGCTAGGTCGGTCCGCTCACGATGGTCGAGCCCGACCTCGCTGGTGGCGAGGGTAAGGAGCGCTTCGAGGAGAGTCTCTTGCTCCCGGTTTGACGCCAGGAGCTCTTCGGCGGTGGATATCCACCCCTCCGGCGTGGACGGACCGCCGAGGGCGACTTGTACCAGAGTGCGTTCTCGTGTGAGGGGGGTTCGCAGCTCGTGGGAGGCGTTGGCGACGAAACGCCGCTGCGCCTCGAAGGCGGCCTCGAGACGTGCGAAAAGGTCGTCGAGGGTGTCGCCGAGCTGTTTGAGCTCGTCCTCCGGCCCGTCGAGGGCGAGGCGCTCGTGCAAGCTGGTGGACGATATCCTTCGCGCCGTGCGGGTGATGGTCCGGATGGGTCGCAGGATCCTGCCGGCAACGAGCCAGCCGGCCAGGAGGGCGAGGATGGCCACGATAGCCAGGGCGACTCCCGAGTTGACCAGGAGCTGGTGCGAGTCGACCGCGCGCTGTGCGGCTTGGGCGGAACCGGCCTTTGCTACCTGATGCACGGCGTGTGACAGCTGAAGCTGAGCCTGCGCCAGCTGTTGCTGGGCCTGCACCAGGGCAGGCACAGCCTGCGCCACCTGATGCATCGCCCGTGCTAGCTGATGCTGGGCACGCGAGAGCGGCTGCAGAGAGAGCACTAGCCGGTCCGGAAAGTGCGCCAGCTGATGATAAGCCTGTCCCAGCTGCTGTTGGGCCTGTGCCAGTGGAGCCAAAGCCTTGTCCTGCGAAATACTCTGACCCGGCGGGTACTGGGCCTGGAGCAGGGTTGGCACCGCCTTTCCCTGCGAAGGCACAGCTTGAGCCAGCTGACGTTGGGCCTGTGCCAGCTCATGTTGGGCCTGCGCCAGAGGAGGCTGAAGATCCCGGATGACGGGCGTGTCAGGGATCTTCGGCAAATGCGGCGCTTTGTATTCCGTCGCCCGCTCAAAAAGGACGTAGGTGGCTGCGAGCAGGGCAGCGCCGGAGAGAAGAAAAAGCCCGCCGCAGACAGCGGTGAGCCGCAGCCGGGCGCTACGGCGGGGCCACCGCAACCAGGAGTTCGGTGCGAGCCGGAAGTGAGATAGGTGCATCATTTCCCTCCGATGCGGTACCCGCTTTCGCGGACGGTTTGGATCACCGGTGGGTCACCGAGCTTGCGCCGCAGCCGGCCGATAGTGACCGCCACGGTCTTAGTGAACGGGTCGGTGGCCTCGTCCCACACCCGATCGAGAAGCTCCTCGGCGGAGACGGGCTTTCCCTCTGCGGCGAGCAGGCACTCAAGTACCGCCAGTTCTTTGCGGGTGAGCTGAAGACGCCCTCCGGCGCGGAACGCGACTCGCAGGAGAGGGTCGAGGCTCAGGTCGCCGTAGGCCAGCTCGGCCGGCGGGGTGGCTGGGCGTCGAGCTACTGCTCGGATGCGGGCCACCAGCTCGGCGAACTCAAAGGGCTTAGCCAGGTAGTCGTCGGCACCCAACCCCAGCCCCTCAACGCGGTCCTTGACCGTGCTGGCAGCGGTGAGCATCAGCACTCGGCTTGCCGACCGCTTTGTGACCATCGCCCGGCAGACGTCGTCGCCCTGGGTGCCAGGCAGGTCGCGGTCCAACACCACGACGTCGTAGTGATTGACCTCCAAGTGGGTGAGGGCGTCGTCGCCGTCGAGGGCGACGTCGACGGCCATGCCTTCCCGGCGCAGCCCGACTGCCACCGCCTTTGCCAGCACTTCGTCGTCTTCGGCTACCAGCACTCTCATGTCCCGATCATGGCTCCCACAGCCTGTGGTGTGCGGACTCGGCCTCCCGGGCTGGTACAGGCTCAACCTTGGCAGTCCGGTCCCTAACGATGCCAGGTCGCAGGTGACAGCCAGGTAACAACTTTTGTCGTCGTGGTGTCACCTGCTATTTCCTATAACTCTCTCAAGACCGTTTCGGCCGGGAGACGACAGATGAAAAACAACGACGAAGGCTCTGGCATCGGGGCTAGCGCTGGTAGCGCCGCTCGAAGGGGGCGTGGTGGGAGGCTGGCCCGGCCGCGAGGGAGTTTTGCGCCGATCGCGGTAGTGGCCGCGGTGGCTTTGGCCCTGTCGGCGTGCGGGGGCGGATCCAGCAACACCCAAGGAGTGGCGGCTTTGCCGTCGACGACGACCCGGCCGGAAACTGTCGGGGGAGGGCCCTCCAGCAGCCAAGGAGTGGCGGGGGCCGGCTCAACGACGTCGTCGAGCGCTGTTGCCGGCGGCGCTGTGACGACGCTGCCTTCGGCTGTATCTCCGCAGACGGACGCACTCGAGTTCGCCGAGTGCGTGCGCTCGCATGGCATCGCCAACTTCCCCGACCCGAGCAGCGGGGGTGGCTTCGTTTTCCATGCGAGCGCCGGCATCATCCAGAGCCCTCAGTACCAAGCCGCTCAGAAGGCCTGCCAAAAGTACATGCCACCCGGGCCAGGTTCGGGCCCACCCCCCTCCAAACAGGCGCTCGCGCAGATGTTAAAGGTTTCGCAGTGCATGCGTCGCCACGGCATCACTCACTTCCCCGATCCCATGACGTCGGTCCCACCCCACGCTCTCGCCGGCGTCGGCGGAGTGATCAGCGACATTTATGGCGTGATATTGGTGTTCCCGAGCACAATTGACGAGCAGTCGCCGCAATTCACGCACGCGGCGGCCGCGTGCGAGTTCCCCCTGCACAATCACTGATAGGAACCGCGGCCGTGCGTTCAACTGAGAAGCCGCCACTAATCTTTCGAAATGCGACCCCTTCGGTACTCCATCAACCTCACATTGGACGGGTGCTGCGATCATCGTGGAATCCCCCCGGACGAAGATCTGCATCGTCATGCGGTCGAGAACCTCAAACAGGCCGACGCTCTTCTTTTTGGCCGGGTGACTTACGAAATGATGGAATCAGCGTGGCGGCCGCCGGCGCCGATGGGAGCGAGACCTGATTGGATGGAACCCTTCGCCCAGACGATCAACGCGTCAAAGAAGTACGTCGTGTCGAGCACCCTGGAGCAGGTCGATTGGAACGCGGAACTCGTGCGCGGGGATCTGGGCAAG
>DATKHZ010000482.1:0-10517 GCA_035509995.1 Acidimicrobiales bacterium
AGCAGGTTAGCCAGTCAGAGGCCGAGGATCTAATGGCGCACCGTGCATGAAAAAAGCCGGGCACCCCGCGACCGCGAGGCACCCGGCTCCTTCGCCCTTTAGAAAAGGCCCTAGGTAAAGCCTAGGTGAGGCCCAGTTGGACCAATTGCCCGTTTTCCACCTCGTTGACATAAATAATGTTGCCGTTGATGTTCCCATCGGATTCAAATGAAACCGTCTTGGTAAGGCCGTGGTAGACGATCTTGTGAAGGCCATTGAGGACGTTAATGCGAGTAATGGACTTTGTGCCTCTGGAGGTTTTCGACAGGATCTGCAATTCGGCAATGATCGCGTTGGCCGCGTCGAATGCCTCACCGGAGTAGACGCCTACGGGGAACTTGGCGATCGCCTTGAAGCCCGAAGCGAACGCTTGGTCCGCCTTTGTGTTGCCGAGGACAGCACAGGCGCAGGTGGCAAAGACACCGTTAGCTGCGGTTGGCGGGTTGGTCCCTGTAACGAGCGCATTGCTGTCGCTACCGTCGCCGCTCATAACCTTGCCGGAGTAGCCGGCACTGTGCAGCGCGCCGAGCAGCAAGCCGAGGTCGCAGTAGTAACCGCCGTAGAACAGCATCTGCGGGGCTGCGCTCGCCACGGTGGCGGCGTCGTCGGGGTACTGCGTGGGGCTGGCGGTCCCATCACTGCACTGGGAGGTGCCCGGGAATGTGCCGTTAGTTACCGTAGCGCCGTCCTTTGTCGCTTCGGCCGCAAAGGCGCTGGCAAGTCCCTGCCCGTAGGTGCTCGCGTCGTTGACGACGTATACCTTGTCGAGGTGGAGCACCTTGACGACATAGTCGGCGTCGGCCGGTCCCTGGACGCTGTCGTCCGCGACATCCCGGAAGAAGTTGCGCCATCCGTTTTGAGCGAGCGCCGGGTTAGTCGCCGAGGGGCTCACGGTCGCGAGGTTGTGGGCGGCGAAAGTCGGTTCAGCTGCCTTGGTCGCGCCGGAGAAAGCTGGGCCGACAACCGCTATGACAGAGGAGTTGGCGACGAGCTCCTGGGCGTCGGTCGGCGAAATAGTAGCCTCGCCTTGGTCGTCCTTAGAGACGTACTTCAGCTTGAACGGAAGCTTGCCGAACTGCGACTTCCCTGCGTTCGCCTGGTTGATGGCGTACTGCACTGAAAAGGCCATGTTGAGGCCGAGCTGTGCGTTGCCGCCCGAGAGCGGGCCCTCGTACGCAATATCGAATGTCGGCTTAGTGGCGTCTGGGTGCTTTGCACTTGCAAATGAAACTCCGCTGAACCCGGTGAGCAGTACTGCTCCGGCCACAAGCGGCACACCGGCCTTCATGAGCAATTTCCTCATGGGCTCTCCTCCTGTTGGTATTCACTAGAGGCACACGTTTGCCCCCAGTTTCGTAACGTTGGAGAGACCTTACTGACTCGGCGGCCCACTAGCCAATCAGACGGGCCCTGAATTGTCAAGGGTGCCCAGCCGTCCGGGCCTCAGAGACGACAGCGGTCCGGGCCCCAGAGGGGCCAGCGGCTCGGGCAGGGGGCCGGTGGGCGGGCGAGAGCGGGCCGAGCGTTTCGTGCCTCAGAGGCGCCAGCGGTCCGGCCTCCGAGGGTGCCAGCGGCGGGGCCAGAGGGGGCCAGCGGTCGGGCCAGAGACGGGTCAGCGACCCGGGGCCCAGAATCGCCACGGCCCCCCTTGTCGATAGTGGCGCCCACCACCTAGGGTTGGGCGTGGCCGACCTGCCCCCTTCAAGGAGGACTAGACCAATGCCCCGTCCACGAACCCTTTTGAGCGCTGCCGCCCTTGCCCTCGCCGGGGCAGTTTGCAGCACGACCGCTGTTTCAGCTTCCGCCTCAGCTTCCGCCCTCAGGCCGGCGGCGAGCTCGACGCCGACAATAGTGATCGGCTCGGAGAACTTCACTGAGGAAATAATCCTCGGGAACCTCTACTCCGACGTGCTCCAGCACGCTGGCTACAAGACCAACCTACGCTCCGACCTGGGAGGGCGTCCTATCGTCGAGAAAGCTCTGGCCGCCAAGGCGCTCGACCTGTTCCCGGACTACGCCGGCAGCCTGCTTGTCTTCCTCAAGCCTAAGGACCAGGTCCAGGCTGGCTCTCTCACGACCGACCTCCCAGCCCTGAGGGCCGCCTTGGCACCTATCGGAGCGACAGCACTCAACCCAGCCGGTGCAATTGACGCCAACGTGTTCGTCGTGACCAAGGCTACGGCGGCCAAGTACCACCTGAGCAAACTGTCGCAGCTGACTGCGGTGGCACCCCAGTTGTCCTTCGCTGCCCCCCCTGAGTGCTCGACCTACTACTACTGCCTTCCGGGTTTGGAAAAGGTTTACGGCATTCACTTCAAGACCGTCCTTTCGGCCGACGAGGCCGGGCCGGAGACGATTGCCGACTTGAACAATGGCAAAGCCGAAGTAGCAGAGCTGTTCTCGACGGACTCGGCCATTGCGCAAAATGGTTACGTCCAGCTGGCAGACAACAAGAACCTCGAACCTGCTGACCACATCATCCCCATCATCCGCAGGTCCTTCGACACCGCTGGGGTGGCCGCAGCGCTCAATGCACTGTCCGCCAAGCTGACCACGGCGAAACTGCTCGCCCTCGACAACCAAGCCAGTGCCAACCACGAGCCGGCGACGGACGCCGCGAACTGGCTGAAGAGCGTAGGCCTCTAGGCAGGTTTTGACGGGCTGCCCTGGGCACGGACAACGGGGATCCTGCCCAGGGCCCGGTACCGAAGAGCCGGCATGTCCTTATGCGTCCCGGCGCTGCGCAGGCCCGACGGCGTGAGAGCGCGGCCAGCCGCCGCCATCAATGAGTCGACCGCCAATGCGACAACTGCCACCAGAAAAGCGCCACTGAACGTCTCAACGTTGCTGTTGACGGCCAAGCCGGTGAAGATGTAGGTGCCCAGATCCGGGTAACCGACATAGGCGGCCAGCGTGGCGGTGGCTACAACTTCGACGGCCGCCGTGCGAGCCCCGGCGAGGATGAGAGGCATCGCCAGCGGCAACTCGACCCTCCGCAAGAGCTGCCAGGGCGTCATGCCCATCGCCAGGGCGGCTGAGCGTACCTCCGGGGACACTTCGCGAACCCCGATATAGGTATTTGTGAGTATGGGAGGCACGGCTAGGGCGAACATCGCAATAGATGCGGCCACAAAGCCGCTTTCTTGAAGCCTGGCAATCGCGGGCTGGATCGCCAGGAGGATTATCAAGGCAAAAGAGGGTATTGCGCGTGCGGCGTTCGCCGCATTGAGCACCGCGAAGCTCCCCCGTCCGGTGTGCCCTAGGAGAGACCCGAGACCCACCCCGGCCAAGGTGGCGCAAACTACTGCCACTACGGAGAGCTTGACTTGGCTCAACAGTAGGGCTGGGATCCCGTTCGAGCCGCTCCAGTTCGCGCCGCTAGTCAAAAACGTCGCCGCCTGGGACAGGAAGTTCACCTGGACACCGCGTTCCGGGAACGGGCCCACGGCAGGCCCAACTGCTCGGCGCCGACGATAAGCGCGTCGGCAACTCCGGCCAGCAGGACCGACAGCACCAAACCGACGACTATTTCGGTGTTGAAGTCCGATTGGAAACCCTGGATTATCAGTTGCCCCAGGCCACCCTGACCGATGAAAGCCGTCACATTGACAAGGCCGACGACCGTAACGGTGGCGACCCTCACTCCGGCCAGGATCGAGGGCAGAGCAAGAGGGAGCTGGACCTTGCGAAGCTCCTCGAGCGGCTTGTACCCCATGCCACGAGCGGCATCGAGGACATCGGCCGGGACCGAGTCGAGGCCGGCAATAATATTCCTGATCAGGATCAACAGTGTGTAGCTAACGAGCGCCACCTCGGCGGTGGTGATCGAGAAAAAGCCAGTGACCGGTGCTACCAGGAGCAGGAGGGCGACCGAAGGGACCACGTACAGGGCACCCGTAATACCGACCAGGGGGCGTCTGAGCGGGCGCACCCGCCAGGCCAAGATGCCGAGCGGCAACGATATTGCGAGGCCGACGGCGACCGCGATGGCAGTCAGTTGGACGTGCTGCCAGAGCAGGGACAAAATCATGCCGCGGTTGGACGAAACCCAGCTCCACTGGACCAGCGGGCCGGCCGAACCGACGAGCGCCATAGTTGAACGAGACAATACCGGCCCCGGACCGGTTTTCCTTTCCCCGGGCCTTGGGAACGGCTCATGGGTAGCCTAAGGCTACCTAGGAGGAACATGATCCGCTTCGAGGCAGTGTCCAAGCACTACGGCAACGTCTACGCTGTCCAGGACCTCAACCTGGAGGTGACCACGGGCGAGCTGTGCGTCCTGGTCGGTCCCTCGGGTGGCGGCAAAACCACTGTCCTGCGGATGGTGAACCGCCTGGTAGAGCCTTCGGCCGGCCGTATCGTCATCGACGGGCAAGACATCGCTACGGTCGACCCGGTCGAGCTGCGAAGGCGGACCGGCTACGTGATCCAGCAGCCGGGCCTGTTCCCCCACCTGAAGGTGGCCGACAACGTGGCTGCGGTCCCCAACCTGCTCGGTTGGGACCACGCCCGCGTGCGCTCCCGGGTCGACGAGATGCTCGACCTGGTCGGCTTGGACCCCGCGACCTATGCCGGCCGGTACCCGCACGAGCTCTCGGGGGGCCAGGCGCAGCGCGTCGGAGTGGCCCGCGCGCTCGCCGGGGATCCTCCAGTGCTGCTTATGGACGAACCTTTCGGCGCCGTCGACCCCATCCAGCGCGACCGTCTCCAGCAGGAGTTCCTGCGGCTTCACGCCCAGCTTCACAAGACGGTGATCATGGTGACCCACGACGTCGACGAGGCGGTGAGGATGGGAGACAGGATCGCCATACTGAGCCAAGGTGGCGTCCTCGAACAATACGAGACCCCCGCCGAACTGCTCGCCCACCCTGCTACGGCGTTCGTCTCAGACTTCATCGGGGCGGACCGAGGTTTGCGCCGCCTGGCAGTTACGCCGATCGAGGTCGGCGACCTTTACAGTCCACCGATGGTGACGCCGCAGACCACCGTCGTGGAGGCACGTACCGCGGTCGCCGGGCAGGGAACAAGCTGGGCAGTGGTCGTAGACGAGGCCGGCCTTCTTCTCGGCTGGGTCGAACCAGGGCGAATGGACGAAACGGGCTCTCCCGGGCCTTCCGGCACGGTTGCTCGCTACATGCGGCCCCTCGACGCACGCGTGAACATTGACGCCTCGCTCAAGGCTGCCTTTTCGGAAATGCTCCAGCACGACGCGGGATGGGTCGCCGTCCTCGACAGGGGACGTTTCTTGGGCGTTTTGACGCCTGACGCGCTCCATGCCGCATTGCGGCGTTCAGTTGGGGGCGACCCCGTCCCCGTTTAAGGTGAGGAGGTTCATGTCAAATGGCGATCGCAACCACCAACCCGGCGACCGGAGAAATCCTGAGGCGCTTCGATGAGATCTCCCACGAGGAGCTCGAGGCCTGCCTTGTGCGCGCCGCAGCGGCATCCGTGGAGCAACGCCTGACGACGTTCGAGCAACGCTCGGCCTGGATGCGCCGAGCCGCTGACCTGCTGGACGCCGAGAACGAGGCTGTCGCCCGGATGATGACTACCGAGATGGGTAAGTCAGTCAAATCGGCACGCTCGGAGGTCACCAAGTGCGCTCGCGGCTGCCGTTATTACGCCGAGCACGCCGCTGCGCTGCTCGCCGACGAGCCGGCTGACGCGGCTGGCGTAGGTGCTGTGGCCGCCTACGCCCGTTACGAACCCCTCGGTGTGGTCCTGGCGGTTATGCCCTGGAACTTCCCGCTGTGGCAGGTGGTCCGCTTTGCAGCTCCTGCCCTCATGGCGGGCAACGTCGGGCTGCTCAAACATGCCTCCAATGTCCCCCAGACTGCGCTGTACCTCGGCGATCTGTTCACACGCGCCGGTTTCCCGTGGGGAAGCTTCCAGGCGCTGCTGATGGGGTCGGCTCGGGTCGAGCGGGTGATCCGCGACCCGCGCGTAGCGGCCGTAACCCTGACCGGGTCCGGTCCCGCAGGCGCGGCCGTCGGCGCTGTCGCGGGCGAGATGATCAAGCCGAGCGTGCTGGAGCTCGGTGGGAGCGACGCCTTCGTGGTGATGCCGAGTGCCGACCTCGAAAAAGCGGCCGCCGTGGCGACGACGTCGCGCTGCCAGAACAATGGGCAGTCCTGCATTGCCGCCAAACGCTTCATTGTGCACGAGGCGGTCGCCGACGAGTTCGAGAGGCGGTTCGTCGAGCACATGTCGGCGCTCACGATCGGCGACCCCCTTGTCGACTCGACCGATATCGGCCCCCTCGCCACCAGTTCGGGAAGGGACGACGTAGAAGAACTCGTCGCCGATGCAGTGGTCAAGGGTGCCAAGGTGCTCTGTGGGGGCGAGCGCCTGACTGGCCCAGGCTGGTACTACCCCCCAACGGTTGTGAGCGAGCTGACTCCCGAGATGCGCATGTACCGCGAGGAGGTCTTCGGCCCGGTTGCCGGGCTGTTCCGTGTTGGCAGCGCCGAAGAAGCGGTCACTCTCGCCAACGACACCGAATTTGGCCTCGGAGCGAACGCGTGGACAAACGACGCGGACGAGCGCACCCTTTTCGTGCGCGATCTCGCAGCCGGAGCCGTGTTCATCAATGGAATGGTCACTTCCTATCCCGAGCTACCCTTCGGCGGTATCAAGACCTCGGGCTACGGTCGGGAGCTGTCGGCACAGGGCATCCGTGCGTTTTGCAACCTGAAGACCGTGTGGGTAGGGCGCGACTAATTTCGGTGCCCTGCGGTGCGGGGCGAGCACAAGGACCGGCGCTAGCCCGCGCCTGCGACGCAGACGGGCGCCCAGGCGCGAAACCAAGTGGGACGTGCGGCCGCTTGCACCTTTGTAGGACGAGACCAGCGCTTTTTGTGTTGCTCGCGCCCTCAAGTCGCGGCCGTGCTGGTTAACAAGCTGCTCGATCGTGAAAGGGTGCATAACCGTGCCTCCTATTGCCGGTCTCCTGTACAAGCGTGCCGGCCCGCGCCGGCTCCGCACTCCGTAATGAGTACGGAACTCGCCACGGGCCCGTCACGCAGGCTCCCAGGACCTGAGTAAATTGCCGGACCGTTCGCGGCGGCGTGGGCCACAATGAACCTCATGGAGCTGGCCCCGTCGCCCCGGGAGGCGGAAGTTCTCGATCTCGTGGGGGAACGCCTCAGCAACGCTGAGATCGCCAAGCGGTTGTTCATTTCGGAACGAACTGTCGAGAGCCACGTCTCCGCTCTGCTGCGAAAACTCGGCCTGGCTGACCGGCGCGCCCTAGCCGCCTATGCCGTGGAACAGGCACGCACCGAGGTGAACCAGTTCCGCTGGCCTCGCGAGCCGCTTACGTCGTTCGTTGGCCGGAAAGTCGAGCTCGACGAGGTGGGTGCCGCGCTCCGCCAGCACCGCCTTGTGACCTTGGTCGGACCAGGTGGCGTCGGCAAGACACGGTTGGCCCTGCGGGCACTGGCGGGACAACCAGCGGCTTTCGCCGACCTTGCCTCCCTGCCCGCCGGCGCCGACCGGGAAGCCGTTGCTCGGAGGGTAGCGGCGGCCCTCGGGATGGTGGAGCCAGCCGGTATGAACTCTCTCACGGCGGTCTCCGACCAACTTTCGTCCGCCCCGGCAGTGGTCGTGCTGGACAACTGCGAGCATCTCGTCGATGCTGCTGCCTCGGTTGCGGAGTACGTGGTGGCGCGCGGCGGGATGGTACTCGCCACCAGCAGGGAGCTTCTGGCCGTGGCCGGCGAGCACGTGATGCAAGTTGGCCCCTTGCCCGACGATGTCGCGACCACTCTGTTCATCGAACGCGCCGAGCCGGTCGGCTCTGGCGTGGTCCTGGACCGCGGGAGAGTGGCGGAACTGTGCCGGCGGCTGGACGGCATGCCCCTGGTGATCGAACTGGCAGCGGCGCGGCTCGGAGCTCTCAGCTTCGACGACCTCACGAGCCGGCTCGACCAGGCACTCGAACTGCTCGGTTCAGGCGGACGTTCACAGCACCGCCACCGCAGCCTTCGAGCGGCCCTCAATTGGAGCTACGACCTGCTCGCCCCCGACGAACAAGCGCTATACCGCTCGCTCGGGGCCCTGCGAGGGCCATTCCGTCTGGCTGTAGCAGAAGAACTGGTCCCTGGCAGCGGCTCGACGACAGTCGCAGCAGGCGTCGCGCACCTTGTCGACAGCTCCCTCCTGGTACGCCAGGGGGACAGGTACCGGCAGCTGGACCTGATACGTGCCGATGCCATCGAGCGGTTACGGAGAGCCGGAGAAGAGGGCGACGTGCTCGGCCGTTTAATCGATTGGGCGTTGCGGGCTCTCCAGCAGGGCCTACAGAGAGGTGACGAAGCCGACTTGGGCGCAGCCGTCGAAGCTGCCCAATTTCTCGGGCGCCCCGAGCTCGTGGACCTAGCCAAGGGATTGGCGGAGGCATGGCAAGAAATCGGCCATGGGCGGTGGGCCGACGCAGAGGCGCTCTACGAACTGGCGGCGAGGGAGTCCAAGGACCCAACCCTTGCGATCACCGGGGCGGAGCTGGCGTGGAGCCGGTTTCACGGCGACAGGGCGGTGGCGCTCTTCGAACTGGCCGCCGAACTGGCGGCGGCACGCGACGACTACATCTCGGAGGCACATGCAACAGCGGGCGCGGCTGAGGTCATGTCCCGATATGCCGGCACCGTCAGCGAGGGACGGCCGCCGGAGACAATCGCGCGGCTTGTCGAGCGCAGTGAGGCTGCGGCCGAGATCGCCGGCGACGGCTGTTCGTTGGCTCGCGCCGCCGTCGCACGCATGTGGCTTGTTCACCGCGACAACGATCTGGACGCGGTGCGTAGCACAACCGCTTTGGGGATCGCGGCGGCACAGCATTGTGCTGACCCGACTGTGCTTTCGTCGGCGCTCGATGGGCAAAGCTCGATGGCTCTGCACAGCCTCCGCGCCGGAGAATCCAGAGCGATAATCGCCGAGCGGCTGAGGATAACAGACGGCTTTGACACGAGGAACGGGCGCAAGGTCCTGGAAAGGATTGACGCTCTCTCGATGGCATGCGAGCTGTCCTTGCTCCTCGGGGAGTTCGAGCCGGCGCTGTCCCAGGGACGACAACTGGACAAGCTTGCCCGACAGCGAGGCATTTTCTATGGAGGCCTTGCCCATCTCCTCCCGGCCATTTTCTTCCTCGGCCGCTTCGACGACTGCCTTGCGGAGGCCTCGGCGGTTTACGGCGAGGTCACGAAGCGTCCCGAGATACGCGTCGCACACCTGGTCAGAATGCTTTCCTGCGCGGGAGCTGTTTGCGGGTACCGGGGCGAAGACGATGAGGCGGACCGCTGGTTCGCACGGGCCCAGCAGGTCGCAGGAGGGCCCTACTACTGTGACAAATTCGTCTTCCACACCTTGATGAAGGCCGACGTACACCTCCACCACGGGCGGCACGAGGCTGCCGCCGCGTTGCTGGCCGCTCCTCCGTCGGAAGTGTTCAGCGAGTGGACCGGCTGGTACGCGGCCGTCCGAGCCGAAGCCTTCGGAGGGACGGCGATCGACGAAGCTGAAGCTGCAATGGAAGGCGGGGTTTATTCCCTCGCCGTACTCGCCCGCGCACGCGGGGAACTGGAAAGGGCCCTATCGCTTTTCCAGAGCTGCGGCGCCATTTACCAAGCCGCCCGAACCGCGCTGCGAATGAGCGAGCCCATTCGTCAGCAAGCTCTCGCGACCTACAAAAACCTCGGTTTGACGTAGCCCGCCCATCTATTCCGCATCGCGCGGCTTGGCCTTTAGTGCGTTGACGCCATTTGTAGCAACACACTAATGCTGGTGGAGGGCACCAAGGAAGGCCGACTCAGCATGTCGGCGGTTCGCGGTCGCGGACACGATCACTGTTAGGGCGCGCTGCCACATATGGCCGCGCCAGGGGGCCACCCCTCGTGCTCGTCGACCCACCGCAGAAGGGCAGTCCACTCGGCGAACCAATCCGTGGCCACTTTCGGAGAGATCCATCTGCTCATCAGCTCGACGAACTTCTGGATGAACCGAGGGCGGTGCCCCACCGGGATGTCACCGTCGACCAAAAGGTGAGCTATCTCGTGAAGAGCCTCGAGCTGCGTCAGGCCCTCATCGTCGACTTCGATAATGGGACTTGTACGCGCCAACAACGCCGTTGCGCAGTACGGCAGCTCCGGGCGGCCTGCCACGTGACCACCTGCCGACGTCAGGTGGCGGGTGATCAACTTGCACGGCCCGGGCACTTCGGCATGCCATACGGTATGGCAGAACGCACGCCATTCAGTCACGCACAGTCGCTCATGCGCATGTTCTGGCACCGAACCCCCGGTCACCAGCCTTTCCGTGGCAATCCGCACGATCATCCCCGGCTTGGGTGGCACCAGCGTCTCAGCCAGGTAACGCAGGTTGTCTGGTAGATCCATCGTCCTAGCTGTCCCGCGCTCGAGCCCGGGCCAACCCTGCCGGCCACCACTTCATTTCTGGCTTCCGACCTCCCCTTCCCACGTTCGACT